>NZ_JBIXLN010000006.1:0-137765 GCF_045798555.1 Paeniglutamicibacter sp. MACA_103
GCCGGAACGCCGAGTTCGGCCACGGTGAGTTCCTCGGGCAGCCTGCCGATGGCCGCGGGCTTGGGTTCGGCCTCCGGCCAGCGCGCGGCCCCCGGGGGCCCCCCCGCCCCCCCGGGGGGTTTGCTGTTTACCCGCAGGGCCTACTTGGCGTCGATTGGCACCAAGAGGTCCTTGACGGCCGGGTCCGTGCGCAGGAATTCCTGCACCGCGGGATCCTGGAACGCCTTGACGAGGTTCTGCACGTTTTCGGTGTCCTGGTATTCGGTGCCGATGGTCAGCTGCCCGGCGAACTCGTCGGGTGCCGCGGGGGCAAAGATCTGCTGTTCGAGCGGAACCTTCGCCGAGACGTAGTACTCGGTGTAGCCCACGGCGGCATCGAGGTCGGGCAGTGAACGCGACTGGGCTGCGAAGTCCAGCAGCTTGAACTTCAGGTTCTTGGGGTTCTCGGCGACGTCTTTCTGGGTGGCCTTCCACTTGTCCACGCCGTCGGCGAGCTTGATCAGTCCGGCACGCTCCAGCAGCCACAGTCCCTGGGCCTCGTTGGCGGGGTCGGAGTACAGGGAGATGGTGGCCCCGTCCGGGATCTCGTCGACCGACTTGTACTTCTCGCTCCAGATCCCGAAGCCCCAGCGGAAGACCGGGGCGGCGGCGGCGAGCTTGAAGTCCGGGTTGGCCTCCTGCACCTGCGAAAGCCAGAGCTTGTGCTGGTAGACGGTTCCTGCGACCTCGCCGGTGGACACCGCGCGGTTCAGCGTGGTCGAATCGGCCAGCCCCTTGAAGGCGACCTTGATGCCGTACTTGGGGGCGATCTCCTCGGCCACGAAGTTCACCAGGGCCTGCTCGGCGTGGTTGCCCTCCGCGGTGACCACCGTCAGGGTGGCCCCTGCAACGGTGTTCGGGGACTTGGTGCCCGCGTTGGAACTGATGATTGCGGCCGCTGCGATGGCACCGGCAAGGGCGAGGGCACCCAGGGTCCAGGGCCACTTCTTCTTTTTCTGGATGGTGAAGCCGTGGGACTCGGGACCGCTCTCGGTCTTGTTCTCGGTGATGGTCATGGGGAACTACCTTTCGGGCAGGGGAGTGGGCGAACGGGTGCTGCGGGAAGGACAAGGAGATGGCGCGGGCGGGTGCGGCACGGGCCGCGGCGCCTATGCGCGGCGGCGCAGGTGCGGGGTGGTGGCCCGCACCAGGGCGTCGCCGGTGAGCTGGACGACGGTGACCATCGCGATCAGCAGTATCACCGTGGCGAGCATGACCGTCTGGTCGAAACGCTGGTAGCCGTACGTGACGGCGACGTAGCCGATGCCGCCGGCGCCGATGGTTCCGGCGATGGCCGAGTATTCGATCATGGCGATGGTGTTGATGGTCAGCCCGCCCAGGATGGCCGGGACCGCCTCGCCCAGTTGCGCGCTGCGGATGATCTGCAGCGGGGAACCGCCCGAGGCGCGGGCGGCTGCTGTGACCGAGCGCGGGACGTCGCGCAGGCAGTTCTCCACCAGCCGGGCGAAGAACGGGATGCCGGCCAGGGACATGGGCACCACGGCGGCGGCAATGCCGATGTTGGTGCCGGTGACGAAGCGGGTGAACGGGACGATTGCCGCCATCAGCACCAGGAACGGCAGGGACCGGCCGATGTTCACGATCCAGCTGAGCACCGAATAGGTGCCCCGGTGCTCGTAGAGCCCGCCCGGCGCCATGTTGTGCAGCGCCACGGCGATCGGGGTGCCCAGCGAAACAACGATCAGCATCACGATGCCGACCATGGCCAGGGTCTCGCCCAGGGCCGGCACCAGCAGTGCGGGGAGCTCGGGCAGGGGAGTGTCGGAAAGCGCGCGGATCTGCACCGCGGCGGGGGTGCTTAGGCCCATTGGAGTTCCTCCGTGGATCGGGGTGCGGATGCGGCCGGGGAGACCGCTTCGCGGGGAACGGCACGCAGTCCGTGGCGGGCGAACGCCGCGGCGGCCAGGGGTTCGGGGGCGCGCAGCCCCACGGTGGCGTTGCCCGTGCTGGTGCCGTCGATGCTTTGGATGGTTGCAGCGAGCAGGGCCACCGGTTCGTTGAGTTCCGCCGAGACCAGCTGCAGCCAGTCCGCCGGGACGGTGCGCGAATCGTAGGTGACGTGCCAGGCCCGGGAACCGGCCCCGGGATCGGCCGGCGAGAGGTGCGGCTGCAGGGCCCGCCCCAGGGCCGAGTCGTGGTCGGTGAGCAGGTCCACCAGGGAACCCTGCTCGGTGATGCGCCCGTTTTCCAGCCGGGCGGCGGAATCTGCAACGTGTAGGACCGTGTCCATTTCGTGGGTGATGAACACGACCGCGAGGTCCAGGTCGTCGCGCAGCTGGCGCAGCAGGGAGACCACCGAGCGCGTGGTTTCCGGGTCCAGTCCCGAGGTGGCCTCGTCGGAGAGCAGCACGGAGGGGCGAAGGGCCAGCGCGCGGGCAATGCCCACGCGTTGGAGCTGGCCGCCGGATAGCTCGAACGGATAGTGGTCGGCACGGTGGGAGAGGCCGACGCGTTCGAGCAATTCCGCCACGCGCGCCTTCGTCTCCGCCGGGGTCACGCCCAGGTACTGGAGGGGCAGGGCGATGTTCTCCGCGGCGGTGCGGCGCGAGAGCAGGCTTGCGGACTGGAAGATCGTGCCGATGCGGCGCCGGGCGACCCGCAGCTTGCGTTCCGGAAGCCGGGCCAGGTCTTCGCCGTTGACGATGACCTGGCCGGAGGTGGGGCGTTCCAGGAGGTTGATGCACTGGGCCAGGGTGGATTTTCCGGCGCCCGAGGGGCCCACGATGGCAAGGATTTCACCGGTGGCAACGTCGATCTCCAGGTTGTCCAGGACCGTGACGGTTTTGTCTCCGTGTCCGTAGACCTTGGTGAGGTTCTTCAGGCTGATCATGCGATGGCTTTCCGTGCTGGCTTGGCACCCGCTGGTGCCGCTGTGTTCCTGCCCCGCCAGGGGGTGGAATTCCGGGGATGGTCAATTCTGCGCCGAGGCGAACGGCCGCGGCCATGGCTCGTTCACGCAGCGGCACGCAACGACTTTCTGCGTCACGCGGGAGGGGCCGGGCGCGGCATTTATTGCGTCCTGTGACGGCCGAAACGGCGCCGCGGACACATTGCGTCACAAACGTGCCGCTGGACGGTTGGGGCATGCCACGGGCCGAAACGCGGATTTATGGCCCGCCCGGCCTCGTTTCGCGCGGCGGGCGGCGACCCCGGGGCGTGTAGGGTGCCGCCGCCCTCGCGGCCGGCAATGAGGATCGTGACATCTGCGCGGCGGACATCGGGCATCGTCACGGTGGCGACTTCCGGAGGGGTGGCGATTGACGAAAAGGTGATCGTCCGCATATCCTGAACGAACGGTCAGTAAATAATCTTTTGTCACAGTGAGGTGAGCACTATGGCTGCACAGCAAGAAAGCGGCGGATCGCTATCCGCAGTTCTTTCTCCTGAGGAGCAAGCAGGGCAGGATCGCTTCAACGCGATCATTGCCGAGGATTCACGCATCGAGCCGCGCGACTGGATGCCCGAGGCATACCGCAAGACCCTGACGCGGCAGATGTCCCAGCACGCGCACTCCGAGATCATCGGCATGCAGCCCGAGGCCAACTGGATCACCCGTGCCCCGTCCCTGAAGCGCAAGGCCATCCTCATGGCCAAGGTGCAGGACGAAGCGGGACACGGCCTCTACCTGTACTCGGGCACCGAGACCCTCGGCACCCCGCGCGACGTCTTGAATGAGCAGTTGATGACGGGCAAGGCCAAGTACTCCTCGATCTTCAATTACCCGGCACGCTCCTGGGCCGACATGGGTGCCATCGGCTGGCTGGTCGACGGTGCCGCCATCGCCAACCAGGTCCCGCTGTGCCGCGCCTCCTACGGTCCCTACGGCCGGGCCATGGTGCGCATCTGCAAGGAGGAATCCTTCCACCAGCGCCAGGGATTCGAGATCCTGCTCGAGCTGGCCAACGGCACCGAAGCGCAGAAGAAGATGGCGCAGGACGCGATCAACCGCTTCTACGCCCCGTCGCTGATGATGTTTGGCCCGCCGGATTCCGACTCGCCGAACTCCGGCCAGTCCACCGCGTGGAAGATCAAGCGCTTCTCCAACGACGAGTTGCGCCAGCGCTTCGTGGGCATGATCGTCGAGCAGGTCAAGGTGCTGGGGCTGACCCTGCCGGACCCGGAACTGCGCTTCGACGACGAAACCGGGACCTGGAAGCACATGGACCTGGACTGGGTCGAATTCAAGGCAGTCATCGCCGGCAACGGGCCCTGCAACGCGCAGCGCCTGCAGCGCCGCCGAGATGCACACAACGAAGGCGCCTGGGTGCGCGAAGCTGCCGCGGCCTACGCGGCAAAGATGGCTCGAAAGACCGAGGTTGCATAGCTCATGACCGAAAAAGAAGGCACCTGGCCGCTCTGGGAAGTATTCGTCCGCTCCTCCCGCGGGCTCTCGCACGTCCACGCCGGTTCCCTGCACGCACCGGACGCGGAGATGGCGCTGAAGAACGCCCGCGACCTGTACACCCGCCGCAACGAGGGCGTGTCCCTGTGGGTCGTGGCCAGCAGCGACATCATCGCCTCGGACCCGGACGCGAAGGGCATGTACTTCGAGTCCCCGCAGGGCAAGGACTACCGCCACGCAACGTACTACACCAAATCCGAGGGCGTGAAGCACCTGTGAGCGCACACAACATCGACCACTCCCTGGACAGCTTTGGCGACGCCACGGCATCGGCCACCCGCGTCACCCCGGGCAACGCCCTGCGCCCCGAGGACATCGCCATCCAGCAGGCAAAGCCGTCCGAGCAGGTCGCCCAATACGCGTTGCGCCTGGGCGACGATGCCCTGATCCTGGCCCAGCGCCTCTCTCACTGGATTTCCCGCGGACCGGAGATCGAGGAAGACATCGCCCTGGGCAACATCGCCCTGGACCAGCTGGGCCACGCCCGCTCTTTCCTCTCCTACGCCGCCAAGGCCTGGGACCAGACCGAGGACGACCTGGCCTACTGGCGCGAGGAAGAGGACTTCCGCTCGCTGCACATCGTCGAGCAGCCCAACGGCGACTTCGGCGTGACCATCGCGCGCCAGCTGATCATCTCCATTTACCAGCACCTGCTCTACACGGCACTGCTGGACTCCAGCGACCCGACGATCGCGGCCATCAGCGCCAAGGCCGTCAAGGAGGTCGACTACCACCGCGACCACGCCATCGCCTGGACACTGCGCCTGGGGATCGGCACCGAGGAATCGGCACGCCGCATGCGCCACGCACTGGATGTCCTGTGGCCCTACGTGGGGGAGATGTTCGAGGACGAGGAACTGCACTCCGCCCTGGGCGACGTTGCGGTGGCACCGTCCTCGCTGCGCGCGGCCTGGGAAGAGGAAATCAATGCCGTGCTGCACGACGCGGAACTCGAAATCCCCACCATTCCCTTCGCGATGGCCCGCGGCCGCCGCGGCGAGCACTCCGAACACCTCGGCTTCATCCTGGCCGAGATGCAGGTACTGGCGCGCAAGCACCCCGGCGCCAGCTGGTAAGCAAAGGACACTGAAGACATGATTGCCACCCTCACCGAGCTGCGCGAGATCGCCGCGCGCGTGACCGACCCCGAGATCCCGGTGCTCACCATCGCGGACCTGGGGATCCTGCGGGACGTGGAAGTGGAAGACGGCACCGTGGTCGTCACCATCACCCCCACGTACTCGGGATGCCCGGCGATGGACGCAATCACCGAGGACCTCGGCATCGTCTTCAAGGACTCCGGCTACGACTCGGTCCGGGTCAACCTGGTCCTTTCCCCGGCCTGGAGCACCGACTGGATGACAGAGTCGGGCAAGGCCAAGCTCCAGGCCTACGGCATCGCCCCGCCCACGGGCACCGGCCACCGCGGGCCGGTGACCCTGGGCATGGCCGTCAAGTGCCCGCAATGCCACTCGCTGAATACCAAGGAACTTTCCCGCTTCGGTTCCACCTCGTGCAAGTCCATGTACCAATGCAAGGACTGCCTGGAACCCTTCGACTACTTCAAGGTGCTCTCATGACAGACACGACTGCCGCCCTGCCGGCCGACAACGGCGTTGACCCCGAGGTCCCGGGACGCCGCCGGACCACGTTCCACACCCTTAGGGTCTCCGAAGTCCGCCGGCTCACCGCCGACGCCATCGAGGTGACCTTCGCGGTCCCCTCGGCATTGGCCGGCCAATACGACTACCTTCCGGGCCAATACGTGGCCCTGCGCAAGGAACTCGAAGACACCGAGGGCAACCTCGTGGAACTGCGCCGCAGCTACTCGATCTGCGCCGAGCCCACGGCCGGGGAAATCCACGTCGCCATCAAGCGCGACATCGGCGGCATCTTCTCCACCTGGGCCAACGAGTCCCTGCAGGCGGGGGACACCATGGATGTCATGAGCCCCACCGGCGGCTTCATCTCCAAGCACAAGATGAACGGGATGAACGATCCGTCGGACATCGACGTGGAAACCGAGGACACCTTCGTGGCCGTGGCCGCCGGATCCGGCATCACCCCGGTCATGGCCATCGCCCGCACCGTGCTGGCCGCCAACGAGAACGTGCACTTCGACCTCGTCTACGCGAACAAGGCAGCAATGGACGTGATGTTCCTGGAGGAACTGGCGGACCTCAAGGACCGCTACCCGGCGCGTTTCGCCCTGCACCACGTGCTGAGCCGCGAACAGCGCATCTCCCCGCTGCTCTCGGGCCGCATCGACGCCGAGAAGCTGAACAAGCTGCTGGGTTCGGTCATCCGCACCGACCAGGTCGACGAGTGGTTCCTCTGCGGCCCCTTCGAACTGGTCCAGCTGGTGCGCGACAACCTCGCCGCCCAGGGGGTTCCGGCGGAAAAGGTGCGCTACGAGCTGTTCACCACCGGCGAGCCCACCCGCCCCGAGGGCAATATCGGCCGCCCGGTCGTGATCGACGAGTCCGATGAGACCTACCAGATCGCGTTCAAGCTCGACGGCCTGCAGGGCGAGGTCCAGAGCCCGGTCAACGCCCGGGAGACCATCCTGAACGCCGCCCTGCGCGTGCGCCCGGATGTCCCGTTCGCCTGCGCGGGCGGGGTCTGCGGCACCTGCCGCGCCAAGGTCGTCGAGGGTTCGGTGGACATGGACGAGAACTACGCCCTGGAACCGGACGAAATCGAGCGGGGCTACGTGCTGACCTGCCAGTCGCGCCCCACCACCGAACGCGTCCTGGTCGACTACGACGCCTAGGCACCAACCACCACGCAAGGATCCATCCGCGAAAAGCGGGTGGATCCTTGGCATAGGACCCGAAACCGGAGTGAACCCATGATTGAACTGAACATCACCGACGGCGTGGCAGAGATCGTGCTCAATGCCCCGGAAAAGATGAACTCGCTGAACGAGGCCGCACTCGATGAGCTCGGGGCCGCCTACGACAAGGCCGCCGAGGGCGTGGAAACCGGCGAGGTGCGCGCGCTGCTGCTGCGCGGCGAGGGCCGCGGCTTCTGCGCCGGACGCGACATCTCCGGCGTGGTCCCGGCCGACGACGACGTCATGGGCTACCTGGGCGGCAAGGTGCAACCGCTGCTGGCCAAGATGGCTTCCTTCCCGGCACCCACCTTCGCAGCGGTGCAGGGTGCTTGCCTCGGGGTCGGGCTGGGCCTGGCCATCGCCACGGACGTGGTCTACGTGGCGCAGAACGCCAAGATCGGTTCGCCCTTCGCCAACCTCGGCGCGACCCTGGACTCGGGCGGGCACTGGCTGTTCACCGAGCGCCTGGGCACGCACCGTACGCTGGATTTGATCTACACCGCCGAACTGATCAGCGGCGCCGACGCGGTGGCTTCCGGACTCTTCTCCCGGGCGATGCCTGCCGAGGACCTGTTGGAAACCACGCGCGGGATCGTCGCCAAGGTTGCCAGCGGTGCCACCGGAGCCTTCCGTGCCTCGAAGGAGCTCGTTGCCGAAATCCGCGATGCCCGGTTGGGGCTGTGGGATTCGATGGCCAACGAGAACGTGGCGCAGGCCGAGCTCTGCGCGACCGAGGACTATGCCGAGGGTTTCCTGGCGTTCCAGGAAAAGCGGAAGCCCGCTTTCAAGGGCTAGGTTTCCGCACTCTGGGATTGAACGGCGTCGTCACCCACGGTGGCGGCGCCGTTGCCTTGCGTGGGGCTTGGGCCGCTCGGGTGAGATCCGTTGAACTTCGAACGTCCGCCGAGTCCGTGCCGGGCTGCCAACGGGAAACAGCCCGCGAATTTGACGACCGGTTTACTTGAGGCGCATCGGATACGGGTGCAGACGTTGGCCGGCGGAACGGACGGTGTTCCGCCCCGGCAGGATGCCCGACGGCCTTCCGGGCAGCGAGGTCCCTGTATTGCGCCGGCAGCGAATCGGATGGCTTTCGGCAACCGGCTCAGCGAATGTGAGGGCATGCCAACAAGCCTGTCCGTTGTCGTCGGAGGCCTCACCCTGGCCCTCCGGCATTGGCCCGCCGGCGAGCCTTCGGGCAGGCCGCCGGTGGTGCTGCTGCCCGCCACCGGCGTAACGGCCGAGGACTGGGACATCGTGGCATCGGCACTGTGCCCGACGCGGTCCGTGTACGCGGTCAACCTCCGGGGCCACGGTCCCAGCGACTGGCCCGGGACCTACTCGATCGAACTGATGGCGGACGACGTGTTGCGCCTGCTGGACGGCGGGCTTGGCCGGATGCCCGTCGACCTGGTCGGGCACTCCCTGGGCGGGCTGGTGGCCTGCCGGGTCGCCGCCGCACGTCCCGACCTGGTGCGCCGGCTTGTGCTCGAAGACGTCGGGCTGCTTCAGCCCCGGCCCGCCGATCCTCCGACCAAGCCCGCGGGCATGCTGCCGTTCGACTGGCGTGTCGTCGAGCAGGTTCGCCCGGAGATCGACAACTTCGATCCCGGTTGGGCCGGCGTGGTCGCGTCGATCGCGGTTCCCACCCTGGTGGTGGCCGGCGGTGCATCCAGCCCTGTTCCGGAGGAGGCGATTGCCGACCTGGTGCGAGTCGTTCCGGACGGCCGGATGGTCACCATTGATGCCGGTCACCTCGTGCACGCGACGGAGCCCACTGCGTTCTTTCGCCAGCTGACAGGCTTCCTGGACGCGTAGCCCAAGAACGGCACGAAGTAGCGGTGGTGCATGCCGGGTTCAGCCTGCACCGGGCGCTGGGTGGGTGCCCGGTCTGTGACGGTGGACTTGAAGCATTGCCCTCGCTCGCCTATGTCAAAAATCCTTTACATCGATTGGCGGGCGTCGTAACCTCTCACGTAAAGAATCTTTGACATCGAGGAGTTGCGGAAAATGCCCGATGAAGAAAAAGTTGCATGGGCGACGCTGGGTTCCTTTGGCCTGGGCATGCTCGCCTTTGCCGCCCTGGTGGTGGTCCGCCTCCTGGGCGGGATACCGGTCAGCGAACAGAGCTATTCGATCCCCATCCTTATCTGCATGATGGTCATGACGGTTCCGGTGATGGTGATGCGGGCCATCTTGTCGAGGGGGAGCGGCGATACCGACCTCGGGCACGATGAGCGGGACCGTGAGATCACCCGTCGGTCGGACCAATCCAGATACCGGGTTCTGCTGCTGGCCTGTGTGGTTGTCCTGTCCATGACCTTCAGCGGCACGGAACATTTTTGGATCGCGTCGGTGGTCTTTGCCGGTTTGGGGCTTTCGTACCTCGTTGGCGCCGCGGTGCAGATCTCCGGGTATCGTCGTGGTGTGGCCGTCAGATGAACCACGGTAAGCTCGACAACTCCATCCGCAGGCTCAGGGCCGAGAACGCCGGCATGACCCAGGCCGAACTGGCAGGCCAGATCGGCGTCAGCCGGCAAACCATCATTGCCGTCGAACAGGGAAAGTACTCGCCGTCCCTTGAAACGGCTTTCCTCATCGCCCGGGTCCTGGGCAAGCCACTGACGGATGTTTTCACCTACGGGCCAAGCGAGTGAAAGTGCTCAGTCCTCGTGCGGTTCGAAGTCTCTCCGCAACGCCAGCAACGGCAGCGCCGCAAACGCGGTCAGCCCCACCCAAATCCACATGGCCGGCTGCAGGCCCAGCGCGTCGCCCGCCAGTCCGCCCACGATGCCAAGGACGGGTACCGGCCCCATGGTGAACACCAGCCGGAAGCCCTGTTGCCGACCCATCATGGCGTCCGGAGTGGCTCGGGCCAGCAGGCCGTATGCGGTGGCGTTGTAGGAAACCATGAGCGCGTTGTACAGGACCGAGTGGGCGATGACCAGGACGAGAGCGCCGTCCGGTAGATTGCCCGCCACCGGAACCAACACGACGGACAGCGGCAGGCAGAGCACCGTGAGCGCGAGGACCTTGTGTTCGCCCAGCTTTTCCACCAGCGCCGGGACAGCCAGCGACCCCGCAAGCCCGCCGACGGCAATCGTTGAGATGACCAACCCGATGGCCTGCGGAGTGAAGCCCAGGACCTTGACGAAGTACAGGGTTTCCACGGCCGAACCAAATGCCAGGCCCATGTTGGTGATGGCGGAGGAGGAAACGAGTGCGCGAATGGTTGGGTGCTTGAGCGTGAATCGCAGGCCCTCCCCAAAGGACTGCCGGAAGCCGATCCGTGGTGTCCGTTCACCCGGGGGAGATGCGGAGTCCCGATTTGAGCGAAGTCCCCAAAACAGGGTTGCAGCGGCGAATAGGTTCGCCGTCCCGGCGACGATCAGTGTGAAAGGTGCGGTCATGACCGCCACCAGCACTCCGGCCAAGCCCGGGGCCATGATCCCGACCGAGGTTTCGACGGTCTCCTTCCGGGCATAGGCCGCTGAAACCAGGTCGCGTCCCGCGATGGAAGGAAGGGCAGACCCCGCGCCCATGCTCCACAGCATCCCGGCCACGCCCACCAGGAACGAAACGAGAACCAGTTGCGGGTAATTCAATGCGCCCAGCAACCAGGCCAGAGGCACCGAGAAAATCGCCAGTCCTCCGGCCAGCTGGGCCCACATCATGGTTCTGACCCGGTTGACTCGGTCAAGCATGATTCCGGCGGGGATGGCCAGGAGCAGGAAGGCCACCGATTCGGCGGCATTGAGGAACCCGATCTGGGTGGCATTGGCGCCGAGCGCATAGATGGCGACGAGGTCGTTGGCGACATTGAGGATGCCCGAGGCCACCGCGCCGAACGCGATGGAGAGCAGCAGGGCCGGGAACCCCGGGCGGTGGCGCAGGAGCTGGAGGGGTGCGGCTGCAAGAGGCTCGGTTGCGGAGGCCTCGTCGATTGATTCCCCGTCCACGAATTCCCCGATCGTCCGTCTTGGATCAAGCCATTGGGAAGAGTCTATGGCTAATGGCCGACTAGCGGGTGTCGACGTCCTCGAAGATCAGGAACGTCTGGGTGTCCAGCACCCCGGGCATCGACTGCAGCTGGTCGAAGATCACCCGGCGCAGGTCGACGTTGTCCCGTGCCCTGACCAAGAGGATCACATCGAAGTTGCCTCCAACCAGGCCGATGTGGTGCACCTCGGGCATCGCGGCGAGGCGTTCGCGCATCTCCCGCCAGGAGTGCTGGCGCAGTTTCAGGGTCACGTAGGCGCTGGCCCGCAGGCCCGCGCGAAGCGGGTCGACGACGGCGGTGTAGCGCGTGATGACCCCCTCGTCCTGCAGGCGGTTGATCCGCGAATACGCGTGTGCACGGGAGACGTGCACCTTTTGCGCGACGGTGGTCACCGACTGGCGGCCGTCCTTGGTGAGCTCCTCCAGGATGCGCCGATCCACCTCGTCGAGCCGAACCGGGGGAGTCTCCATCAAATGCCTCTTTCCACTTCGTCCAAAAACCGTCATGTAGTGACGGTCACACTTTCAAACCGTCTCTAAGAATATCGATATCATGCGCAGTTTTCCAGAATATTCCAAGATGCTGGATACATTTCATCGAAAATACCGATACTTAGTACAAGAACTGACGCAACGACGGGTCGCCCCGGGCAGCAGCGTCGCACCGAACAGCAGAAAGCCGTGAACCGTGACAAACACCGAAGCACGCGTGGCAATTGAGCAGGTGAGCAGCAAGTTCGGGATTACGCCCGAGGACTACATGCTCCCGGCCCGCACCGAGATCCACATGCTCGACATCAACGGCAAGCTGCACCCGGCGGGGGAGCAGGGAGCGGAGCCCGGGCACGAATACCCGTTGCCCAGCCCCAGGGCCCTGGTGGATGCCTACGAGCAGCTGGTCATCGGGCGCCGCGTCAACGACCAGAACTCCGCCCTGGTGCGCCAGGGCCGCATGGCCGTCTATCCCTCCAGCCACGGTCAGGAGGCCGCCCAAGTCGCGGCCGCCCTGTGCCTGGGAGAGGACGACTGGATGTTCCCCACCTACCGCGACACCGTGGCAGTCATGGCCAAGGGCGTGGCGCCCATGGAGGTGATGGCCGGATTCCGCGGGGAGTGGCACAGCGGATACGACCCGAAGCAATACAAGGTCTCCATCCAATCCACCCCGCTGACCACCCAGCTGCTGCACGCGGTGGGCGTCGCCCACGCGGCCAAGCTGCGTGGCGAGGACACCGTGGTGCTGGCCATGTGCGGCGACGGCGCCACCTCCGAGGGCGACTTCCACGAGGCGCTGAACTTTGCCGCGGTCTTCAACCTGCCGGTGATCTTCTTCGTCCAGAACAACCAATACGCGATCTCCGTTCCGCTCTCCCAGCAATCGGCCGCACCGTCCCTGGCACACAAGGCGGTCGGCTACGGCATGGCCGGCGAGCGCGTCGACGGCAACGACCTGGTGGCCCTGCTGGCCGTCCTGGGACGCGCGGTGCGCCTGGCCCGCGAGGGCAACGGCCCGCTGCTGGTCGAAGCCCACACCTACCGGATGCAGGCGCACACCAACGCGGATGACGCCACCCGCTACCGCGAGGACGCCGAGGTCCAGGCCTGGATAGCCAAGGACCCCGTCGCCCGCATGCGCAGCTACCTTCTCGAGGCGGGTCTGCTGCCCGAGGCCACCGAGGCACGGATCACCGCCAGCGCCGAGGCGGTGGCCCAGGCCCTACGAGACGGCATGAACTCGGAGAACACCCCGGACCCGGCCGACCTCTTCGCCCACGTGTACTCGACCCAAACCACCCAGTTGCGCGAGCAGGCAGCCCTGCTCGCCGACGAACTCGCCCGCGAGGAGGACGCAAAATGAGCGGCACGGCTACCACATCTTCGGCCGCCAACGTCAGCGCGGCAACCGCCGCGGCAGCGGCCCGCACCGCCGACACCGGCACCCAGCCGGTGACCTTCGCCAAGGCACTGAACACGGCCCTGGCCGATTCCATGGCCGCCGAGGATTCGGTCCTGGTCTTCGGCGAGGACGTCGGGATCCTGGGCGGGGTCTTCCGCATCACCGACGGGCTGACCAAGCGCTTCGGCACGGGCCGCTGCTTCGACACGCCCCTGGCCGAATCGGGCATCGTGGGCATGGCCATCGGAATGGCCATGAACGGCATGCGCCCGGTCATCGAGATGCAGTTCGATGCCTTCGCCTACCCGGCCTTCGAGCAGATCGCCTCGCACGTGGCCAAGATGCACAACCGGACCAAGGGCAGGATGGCGCTGCCGATGGTCATCCGCATCCCCTATGCCGGCGGCATCGGGGGAGTGGAGCACCACTGCGATTCCTCCGAAAGCTACTACGCGCACACCCCGGGGCTGAAGGTCTTCACCCCTGCCACGGTAGGGGACGCCTACCTGATGCTGCGCGAGGCCATCGACTCCCCGGACCCTGTCATCTTCATGGAACCCAAGAAGCTGTACTGGACCAAGGAGCAGGTCGACCTGGACGCGCTGCGCGTCTCGCACGAGACCGACGCGGTGCCTCCGACCGAGGGACGGGCGGCCGTCGCACGCACGGGAACCGACGCCACGCTGATTGCCTACGGGCCTTCGGTCTCCACCGCCATGGCCGCGGCCGAGGCAGCCGCGCTCGAGGGCCGCAGCCTCGAGGTCATCGACGTGCGCACCATCGTGCCGCTGGATGACGCGACCATCGCGGAGTCCGTGCGCAAGACCGGACGCGCGGTGGTCATCGCCGAGGCCCCTGGCTTCGCCTCGGTCTCCAGCGAAATCGTCGCCCGGATCCAGGAACGGTGTTTCCACTCGCTGGCCGCGCCGGTGCTGCGCGTGACCGGGTTCGACACCCCGTACCCGGCACCGAAACTCGAGAAGTACTACTTGCCGTCTGTTGACCGCATCCTGGATGCCGTCGATGCGCTGCAATGGGAGGAAGGGGCATGAGCGTGAAAACCTTTTTGCTGCCGGACCTCGGCGAGGGATTGACCGAGGCCGAGCTGGTCAAGTGGCTGGTCGCCGTCGGCGACACCATCGTCATCGACCAGCCCATCGCGGAGGTCGAAACCGCCAAGTCCATGGTGGAGGTGCCAAGCCCCTACGCCGGAACCGTGCATGAACTCCACGGAAGCGTCGGTGAGATGGTCATGGTGGACTCGCCGCTGTTCTCGGTGCTGGAGGAGGGTGCCGCGGCCCCGGCAGTGCACGCCGCGGCACCCAAGGCCAGCGTCCCGGAGCGCGAGGTCGCCCAAAGCTACCGCGAGGAGGAGCGCGCCGGAGCCAAGGCCCCGGCGGGCGAAGGCTCGGGCAACGTGCTCATCGGCTACGGCACCCCGGAGGGGCTCTCCGCCAAGGCGCGCAAGCGCCGCCCGCGCTCCGGTGCCGCACAGGCACCCGCTCCGGCCGTCCACGAACGGGTCGCCGCGGTGGAACCCCGCCGCGCCCCGCTGGTCATCTCGCCCCTGGTCCGCAAGCTGGCCAGGGACCGCGGCATCGACATTGCCACGGTCAGCGGCAGCGGTCCCGGCGGCCTGATCCTGCGTTCGGACATCGACGTCGCGGGCAAGTCCACGGCGGCATCCGTTTCCGTGCCGGAGCCGGCGGCGGTCCCTGCCGCTTCACCGGCGGCTGCCGCCACCGCCCCGGGCGAACTGGATTCCAGATCGGGCCTGGCGATTTCCTCCAGGACCCCGATCACCGGGGTGCGCAAGACAATTGCCCAGGCCATGGCCCGTTCCCGGACCGAGATCCCCGAGGCGACGGTATGGGTGGACGTGGATGCCACGAACCTGCTGCAGATGCGTGCGTCCTTGAAGGCCACGAACCCGGAGAACACCCCGGGGATCCTGGCATTCATTGCCCGCTTCGTGGTGGCAGGGCTGCAAAAGTACCCGGCCCTGAACACGCGCATCGAGCGCAACGGGCAGGGGGACGCCGAAATCATCGGCTTCGACGGCATCAACCTGGGCATCGCAGCGCAGACCGACCGCGGGCTGATGGTCCCCGCCATCCGCAACGCGCAGCGGTTCAGCGCCCGCGGGCTGAACGCCGAGCTGGCCAGGCTCACCGAGGTCACCCGGTCCGGCAAGGCCACGGTCGCAGAGCTCACCAGCGGCACGTTCACCCTGAACAACTACGGGGTCTTCGGGGTCGACGGGTCCGCGGCCATCATCAACTACCCGGAGGTCGCGATCCTGGGTGTCGGACGGATCATCGACAAGCCGTGGGTCGTGGGCGGAGAGCTCGCGGTCCGCAAGGTCACCGAGCTGACGCTGGCCTTCGACCACCGGGTCTGCGACGGCGCCACGGCGGCAGGGTTCCTGCGCTTCGTGGCCGACGCCATGGAAAACCCGGCGGCGGTGCTGGCGGACCTGTAACGGTCCGCAACCCGTGGCAAACCGGTGCCCGCGGAGACAGGTTCTTGGTGAACCGTCGCCGCGGGCACCAGCGCATCCGCCCCGGGACGGGCGGATGCGCTGGTGCTTGGGGCAACCCAACATGCGCCTTGGGCATGGAGCAGGTGAAGGCGGCGCGCGGCCACCAACCGGGAGGACCTCACGCATTGACAGGCTGACGTCTTGTTCTTCATTCGCGCAACCCCTATGGAAAGAGGCTCCGACCCACTATCCTGATGCCATGGAAAAGCTACCTGCAGAATACGAGCACTACCTTGTAGGCAAGGACGAACTCCACGTCGAAACGATCATGCCGATCTTCCGCGAGTCAATCGCCGAAGGCAAGTTCGGGGTCCACATCCGCGGGCTCGGCGGCCATTCCGAACAGGCCTACGTGGACGAGAGCGTCCCCTTCGGCAAGATCAAGATCACTGTTCCATAGCACCTGCCTCCCCGGCAGCGCGAGAACATTCCCCGCGGACGAGCACACCGGCCACGGGGAATTGATTTTGCCCGGGCTCCTATTCGTGCAGAATGTGGACATCGCCGAAACCCCGGCATCGACCGGCACCGAGGAAGCGTGATCCCGCCATGATGCAAGCACTGGCCCCCAACGTGGAACAACTTGACGCGCGCTGCTGGCGATTGCACCACCATGGATTTTCCATGAATTCCGGGCTCGTCGTGGGAGAAGACCGGGCCGCGGTCATCGACACCGGCTCCGGGCCGCGCGAGGCGGCGGGGCTCTATGCCGCGATCCGCCGGATCACCGGCCTTCCGCTGATTGTGGTCAACACCCATGCCCACGGCGACCACGTCTTTGGAAACAAGTATTTTGCCGCCCACGGGGTGGAACATTTCCATGCCAGTGCCGCCGCCGTGGAGCATCTGCGCGGGCACGGCCATGAGGAACGCCAGCTGGTGCGCTTCCTGGAACCGGAAATGGCCCTGCGCCAGGGCCCGTACTCGAGCATTCTCATCCCTGCCGAGATCGTTGCCGAGTCCGGCGCGATGCTGGATCTGGGCGGCACGGCCTTGGAGGTCTTTGGCCTGGGGCGCGGGCACACCGCCGGGGACCTGCTCGTGCGCTGCGGCCGGATCCTGTTCGCCGGGGACCTGGTCGAGGAGGGCGGCCCGCCAAACTTCGAGGACGCCGATCCCTTTCTGTGGGCGGAGCTGCTGGGCAGGCTCGAGGAGGAATGCGGCCCGGACACGGTGATCGTCCCGGGGCACGGCAACGTGGTGGACGTGGACTTCGTTCGCCACCAACACCGCGAAATGCTTGCCGCCATCCGGGAGGGGAAGGAAATCGTGGCGTCCTGGCCGGCGGGAAGCTTCGACCCCACCGCGTACCAGTTGGAACTGCTGCCCTACGGACCTGAACAGTCATCGATCTTCCTGCAAAGGCTGCGTGAATTACGGCCATAGCCGGTTGCGTAGGATGAATGCATGAGTGAACCACCTTTCAGCCTGCGTCGGATCGCGGTGAAGGTGTACTCACCCTCCCTGCTGTACGGCCTCGGCCTGGGCGCGGTTACGCCCATCATTGCGCTCTCGGCACTGGACCGCGGGGCCAACCTGGCCACGGCGGCGCTGATCGTCACCCTGGTCGGTGTCGGCTCCCTGCTCTCCAACGTCCCGGCCGCGGTGCTGACGACGCGATTCGGTGAGCGCCTGGCCATGGTCTTCGCCTCCGGCTGGGCTTCGCTGGGCATGGTGCTGGGCATCGTCCCCTCGAACCTCGGCCTCTTCGCCGTGGGCGTCACGATGCTGGGCATGGCGGGCGCCGTTTTCAACCTGGCCAGGCAAACCTACCTCGCGGAGGCCGTCCCGCTGGCGTTCCGGGCCAGGGCCATGTCGACCCTGGGCGGCGTCATGCGCATCGGGGTGTTCATCGGCCCCTTCGCCGCAACCCTTGCCATGAAATGGCTGGGGATCGCCGGTGCCTACTGGGTGGGCATGGTCGCGATGTTCATCGCCATGATCGTGTGTTTCCGGATCCCCGACCTGGAATCGCGCGCACCGCTGGAAGCGGGCCAAAGCCGCGCCGGCGGATCCATGTGGAGCATCGCCAAGGACCAGTGGCGGACGCTGCTGGGGATCGGGCTGGGCATCGTGTGCATCACCGCGGTGCGCTCCACCCGCCAGGTCGTTCTTCCCTTGTGGGGCGAAAGCATCGGGATGGACGCCGCCACCATTTCCCTGGTCTACGGCGTCTCCGGAGCCGTCGACATGCTTGTCTTCTATCCCGCAGGCAAGGTCATGGACAAGCGCGGCCGGGTGTGGGTCGCGGTGCCGTGCATGGTGGTGATGGCCGTGGCGTTGTTCCTGCTGCCGCTGACCCACGGTGTTCCGACGATGATGGCCGCTGCCATGGTGCTGGGATTCGGCAACGGCATCGGTTCGGGAATCGTGATGACCCTGGGCGCCGACTATTCGCCGGTGTCCGGCAGGGCCAAGTTCCTGGGGCTGTGGCGCTTGATGTCCGACTCCGGGGCAATGGCCGGGCCGGTGCTGCTGTCGGCGCTCGTGGCCACCGCGACCCTCGGGGCCGGGATCTGGGCCATTGGAGGGGTTGCGCTGCTGGGTGCCGGGATCTTCGGCTACTGCATTCCGCGGAACCGCCGGCGGATGGGCGCCCCGTAGCGGGCAAACAGCACGTGCACGAACAGGCCGGTGACCATGGCCGTTCCCAGGACCAGGGCCAGGCCCACCGCCAGGAAGAGCAGCAGCGGCCCGTTCCCCACGGTTCCGATGGCCGGGTGCGGCATCGCCAATGCCAGGGCCAGGCCGCCTGCCACTGTCAGTGCGCCGAGGCTCGCGAGGACCCGCAGGAACCGCTCCGGAGCCGGCTGCGAGCCGTGGCCAGGGCCGTCCGAAACCTTGGAACTCCCGTGCGCATGGCGCAGGAACAATCCCGCCAGCACGCTCCACCAGGCCACCACGAGGTAGGCGGCGATCACATCGCTCGGGCGGTGCCACCCCAACACCAGGGTCGAGGCCCCGGCAATCGCGGCATAGCCCCATCCCAGCAGGGCCAGCAAGGGCCGATGCGCGTCCGGGGTGACGATGAAGATGGTGGCCATGGCCGCGGCGGCAAAGGTGGTGTGCCCGGAAGGGAACGAGTTCATGGACGCCCCCGAGATGTTCAGGTCCGGCCTCTCCAGCACCACGTGCTTGAGCAGCTGGGTGGTTCCGGCTGCGCCCAGCAGCAGCGCCCCGGCCACCAAGGGACGGAGGAAGTCGCGCCGGCGCACCAGGGCGAAGAGGATGAACGCGGCGGCGAGCAGCGCCGATGCCGCGGGCATGTGGTCCAGGAAGGCCAGGGCCGGGGCGCGGGTCTTGTCGGCGGCCAGGAATGCCTCCCCGCCCAGGAGCGCGGCCTCATCGATCCATTGCCCCAGTTTCGTGTCGACGAAGAAGCTGAAGCACGCCCAGAAGGCGGCGGCCAGCAGCACGAGGGCGCCGTACCATGGCCACACGGCGCGGCCCGGGGCGGTGGTCGGCAGATGTTGGGTGGAAGGGCTCATTGGAAATAGGGTTTCACAATTTCGTTCCCGAGTGTCCGGAACGTGGGCTTTATCCCACAGGTTCCTCACGGGCAATGTGACCTGGAACGGACCGGGCAGCGCTGGCATCTGCAACTCGGAAGGGCCGACGGTGCACGACTGGGCGGGCCGGCGGGAACCCCCGCAACGCCGCGGGCCGGGACCGGAGCACAATCGCCGCGACGTTTCGGGTTGCCGTGCCGGATAGGCTGGAAACCATGAACCAACTGCCCGATCTCGACGAACTCCTCAATGCCGCCCATGTGGTGTCCCTGCCCATGACGGTGCAATTCCGCGGGGTGCGACACCGCGAGGCGCTGCTGCTTGAGGGGCCGGCCGGCTGGGGCGAGTTCTCGCCCTTCCTGGAGTACGCTGCTCCCGAGGCGGCCTCGTGGCTGCGCTCGGCCATCGAGGCGGCCTGGGAAGGCTACCCGGAACCGGTGCGCAGCAGTGTTCCGGTCAATGCCACGCTTCCGGCCGTCGGCCCGGAACGGGTGGAGGCCGTCCTGGCCTCATACGACGCCACTCACACCATCAAGGTCAAGGTCGCCGAAAAGGGACAGGACCTCGCCCATGACGTCGCCCGGGTGGCGGAGGTCCGCCGGTTGCTCCCCGACGCTGCCATCCGCATCGACGCCAACGCCGGATGGGACCACGACGCCGCGCTGGCCGCGCTCGAGGCGCTGGCCGGCTTCTCCCTGCAATACGCGGAGCAGCCCGTTGCCGGGATCGCCGGCCTGGCCCGGTTGCGCGAAGAGGTGGCCCGCCGCGGGCTCGGGATCCCGATTGCCGCCGATGAATCGGTGCGCAAGGAATCCGACCCGCTGGCGGTGGCCCGCGCGGGCGCGGCCGACCTGATCGTGATCAAGGCACAGCCGCTGGGCGGGGTGCGCCGGGCGCTCCAGATCGTGCATGACGCAGGACTGCCCGCCGTGGTTTCCTCGGCGCTGGACACCTCCATCGGCCTGCGTCAGGGTGCCGCCCTGGCCGCCGCACTGCCGGAGCTGCCTTACGCCTGCGGGCTTGCAACCGGCTCGCTCTTTTCCTCCGACATCACCGCCGACAGGTTCGTCGCCGTCGACGGCGCCCTGCAGCTGCGGGACATCGCCGCGGACCCGGAACTGCTGCGCCGGCACGCGGTCGGCACCGAGCGACTGGCCTTCTGGTGCCGGCGGCTGGCCGACTGCCACGGGGAACTGCTGGGGGCAAACGCCTAGCCGAAGCAGGAAACGGTCCTCGGCGGGCGCCGGGACACGCGCCTCGGCGAGACCCACCTCACAATTCAGCCATTTGGGCCGAAACCGACGCCTGCCCGTTGCCCGCCGTTAACCTTGCGGCGGCCCGTCGCTCACCGGTGGCTGGAACGCTAAGAACCGAAGTCATCCACTCGATAGCGTTGCACGGAGAAAACCATGAGCCTCACACGTAAATTCCTTCCCATGCTCGGCCACACCCGTGGCAACCGCGATGCCGCAACCTGCCACTTCAAGTGCGGCAACGCCTGCGCCAAGGACGTTTGCAACACCAGCGAAAACGGCTACTTCCGGGACATTGCCGACGCGGCACTGAGCCGCCGCTCCATCCTCGGCTTGGGGGCCGTGGCTTCCGCCGCACTGGTGGTGGGCGTCGAGACCCTTGGCGCAACCACGGCCCACGCCGACACCCTGGTGGCCCCGAACGGGGGCGGCAAGCTCAACTTCAAGGCCATCGCCCCGGTGCCGCGCAGCGTCGACGCAATGACCGTTCCCGAGGGCTACGACTGGGCACCGATCATCCGCTGGGGCGACCCGCTGTTCAACAACACCGCGCAATTCGACATCAATGCGCAGACCGAAAAGCGCCAGGCCGGCCAGTTCGGCTACAACAACGACTACCTGAACATCATCGTGGACAAGTACTCGGGGCGCTCGGGCGTGCTGGTGGCCAACCACGAATACACCAACGAAGACCTGATGTTCGATCCGGCCTGGTTCGAGGTCAACAAGGCCGAGGCCGCGAAGATCGCCATGGCCGCACACGGCTTCTCCGTCGTCGAGATCAAGCGCGTCAAGAGCGGCACCCCCTGGGCCTACGTCCGCGGGGGCGAGCGCAACCGCCGCATCACCGCCACGACCCCCTTCGCCGTCGACGGCCCGGCCGCCGGGTCGGACCTGCTCAAGACCGTGGCCGACCCCGAGGGACGCACTGTGCTGGGCACCTTGAACAACTGCGCCGGCGGCACCACCCCGTGGGGCACCGTGCTCTCCGGCGAGGAGAACTTCAACCAGTACTTCCGCGGCACCGGCTCGGCCAGCGACGCCCGCTACGGGCTGGCCGACGAGGCGACTGAACGCGGCTGGGAAGACGTTGACCCACGCTTCTCCGCCCGCAACCCGGGCTACGAGAACGAGATCAACCGCTTCGGCTGGATCGTGGAGATCGACCCGCAGAACCCGACCTCCACCCCGGTGAAGCACACCGCGCTGGGACGCTTCAAGCACGAGGGCGCCAACGTGCGGATCGCCGACGACGGACGCGTCGTGGCCTACTCGGGCGACGACGAACGCTTCGACTACGTCTACAAGTTCGTTTCCAAGGCCAAGTACCGCCGCGGGGACCGCAAGCACAACATGACGCTGCTTTCCGAGGGCGACCTCTACGTGGCCAAGTTCTCCGGAAATTCCCCTGCGGCCCAGATCGACGGGTCGGCCTCCGTGCCTTCCGACGGCGCCTTCGACGGCTCGGGCACCTGGCTGCCTTTGGTCAAGGACGGCGCCTCCATGGTTCCGGGCATGAGCGTGGAGGAAGTACTCGTCTACACCCGCCTGGCCGGCGACAAGGTCGGCGCCACCAAGATGGACCGTCCCGAGGACGTTGAGCCGAACCCGGTCACCGGAAAGCTGTACATCGCGCTGACCAACAACACCCAGCGCAACACCACCGGCAAGGCGACAGTCGACGAGGCGAACCCGCGCACCAAGAACCGCGACGGCCACGTCATCGAGCTGACCGAACGCAACAATGACGCGACGGCCACCGAATTCGCCTGGAACATCCTGCTGGTGGCAGGTGACCCGTCCAAGGACGAAAGCACCTACTTCTCGGGCTACCCGAAGGACAAGGTCTCGCCTATCTCCTGCCCGGACAACCTGGCCTTCGACTCCAAGGGCAACCTTTGGATCTCCACCGACGGGCAGCCCGGCACCATCGGGTACTGCGACGCCTTGCACAAGGTCACGCTGACCGGTGCGGAGCGCGGACGCGTCGAGCAGTTCCTGGCCGTCCCGGCCGGCGCCGAGACCTGCGGCCCGCTGATCCACGACCGCGACGGCTCGGTGTTCGTGTCCGTCCAGCACCCGGGCGAAAACGGCACGTACCAGGACCCGACGTCGTTCTTCCCCGACTACGTGCTCAGCCCCTCCAAGGCCAAGCGCGGCCAGGTGTACGGCCCGCGTCCCTCGGTGGTCCAGGTGTTCTCCTCGGCCAAGGGGAACGGGCCCAAGAACAAGTAGGTAACTGAAGCCCGTCGGCCCAAAAGGCTCTCGGTCCCCACGGTTTGCCGCCGTGGGGCCGGGAGCCTTTTGCGTGCCCGGAAGATGACTTGCTGCGCGTTCTCTGGAATGCCTGGGCACCAACCGCAACATCGTCGTTTGCCGATGGCCGCGGAACGGTTCTGGTCGGGGACGGAATTAGGATGGTACTCATGCCCTCCGATTCCGTCCCCGATCTTGCCTCCATCGAAGTTGCCCGCCTGCTGCTTGCCGCACTGCAGAGCCACGGCGTCCGCGACGTGGTGATCTGCCCAGGATCACGCAGCGCCCCGCTCGCCTACGCCCTGGCCGAGGCGGAAGCCGCCGGAACGATTCGCCTGCACGTGCGCATCGACGAACGCGGAGCGGGATTCACCGCGCTGGGGCTGAGCCTGGCAAGCGGTGCCCCGGTGCCGGTGGTGACCACCTCGGGAACCGCGGTGGGGGAGTTGCTGCCCTCTGTCATGGAAGCCAACCACGTCGGAGCCAGGCTGCTGGTTGTTTCGGCCGACCGCCCCACGGAACTGCACGGCACCGGCGCCAACCAGACCACCAACCAGGTCGACCTGTTCGGCGCCCACGTGCGCGGAAGCGTCACCATCCCGGCCGGAACAAACCCCGATTCCCTGGTTGCCGCCGCCCTGGCATCCGCGCGGGGATCGGCCGCGGTGGCGCCCGGCCCGGTCCAGATCAACGTGGCTTTCCGGGATCCGTTGGTTCCTGTTCCCGGGGACAAGTTGCCGGATTTCGGCGCCAACGTGACCCATCCACCTGTCGCGCTTGAACCGGGCGCTGACTTGGGATGGAGGAATCACACACCAGGTGCCGAACGCCGCACGGTGGTGGTTGCAGGTCACGGTGCGGGCTCCGAAGCCGAGGACTTCGCGCGGACTTTGGGCCTGCCGCTCTTTGCCGAGCCGAGTTCCAACGCACGATTCGGCCCCAACGCCATTGGCCCGTACCGTACGCTGCTGGCCAAGCACCTGGGGCGCATCGAACGGGTGGTGCTCTTTGGCCGACCGACCCTCAGCCGGCCGGTGGGCATGCTGCTGGGCAGCCCGGACATCGAGTCGGCTCTATGGTCGCCGGCCCCGGCCCCGTGGTTCGAACGGGGGCGCCGGCGCGAGAAAAACATCTCCGATCCGGCGGCCCTCGTGGAGTTCGCCGGGGTGGCTCCCGAAGGGTGGCTGGAGAAATGGCAGCGTCTGGGGCGGCAGGCCGGGGAAACCATCAAGGCCTCCATCGCCGCAAACGGGGTCCTGAACGGCCCCGTGGTCGCCCGCGAAGTCTGGGAGTTGTCCCGCGGGAACCTGGTTCTGGGATCCTCCAACGTCATCCGCGATGCGGACCTCTGCGGACGCCCAGCGGAAAAGGCCGCGGCCAGGGTATATGCGAACCGGGGCCTGGCCGGGATCGACGGAACCGTTGCCACAGCCACGGGCATCGCCCAGGCGCGTGGGGGCAGGAAGACCACACTTTTGGTCGGGGACGTGACGTTCCTGCATGACGTGGGAGGGCTGCTGATCGGTGAGGGGGAGCACGAACCCGAGATGGACGTGGTGATCCTCAACGATGCAGGGGGCGCCATCTTCTCCACCCTCGAACACGGTGCTGTCGAGGAATCCGGGCGCTATGCCAATGCCGTCGAACGGCTCTTTGCCACCCCGCACCGGGTGCGGATCCAGCCGCTGGCCGCGGCCTACGGGTGGGAATACCTGGCCGTGAACACCGTGGAAGAACTCAGAAGTGTGTTGCAGACTCCTGGAACCCGCCGTCTGATCGAGGTGGCGGTGCCGCGCAGGGGCCTGCGCGCCATGCATGCGGGGATCACTGCACAAATCAACGAACTGGGCTGGCCGGAAGCCCGCTAGGCCAAACCAGATCGAGCCGGCTTCCCGGTCCCGGCAACGAGGTCGGCGAGGGGGATACGGCTGCGCGTGACTACACATCGGGTTCCAGGACGGGCGTGAAGCATCTGGCTCCGGGTGGGCCCTGTCGCTGATGACCGGGCCGTGAAGCGGTATTCGGTCCAGGCTGGTGGTGTTAACGACCGAGGGGACGGCTCGCCATCCGTATGGATGCCTGCCGCCCCCTCGGGCAATCGTGCTGTGCCGGAACTACTCCGCGATCTCCACGTGGGTGGGGTCGAGGACGCGCTTGAGGAAGTCCTGGGTGCGCGGCTGCTGCGGGTTTCCGATGACGTCCTTGGCCAGGCCCTCCTCGACGACGACGCCGCCGTCCATGAAGACCACCCGGTCGGCGACCTCCTTGGCGAAGGCCATCTCGTGGGTCACCACCAGCATGGTCATTCCGGCCTTGGCCAGCGAACGCATGATGGAAAGGACCTCGCCCACGGTTTCCGGGTCAAGGGCCGAGGTCGGCTCGTCGAAGAGCATCAACGTCGGGTCCATGGAAAGCGCCCGGGCGATCGCCACGCGCTGTTGCTGGCCGCCGGAGAGCTCATCGGGGTAGCGAGCGCCAAAGTCGGCCAGACCCACGTGTGTGAGGTTCTTCTGCGCTACTTCCTTGGCCTGGGCCGCGGGACGCTTCAAGACCTTGGTCTGTGCAATGGTGCAGTTCTCCGTCACCGTCAGGTGGGGGAAGAGATTGAACTGCTGGAAGACCATGCCGACCTTTTGGCGCATCCTGTCGAGATCCACTTCGGGATCGGTGGCATCGAAACCGCCCACATGGATCTTGCCGGCGTTGGGCTGTTCGAGCAGATTGACGCAACGGAGAAGCGTCGACTTCCCGGACCCCGAGGGGCCGATCAGGCATACGACTTCTCCGGGTTTGACCTCGAGGTCGATGCCCTTGAGCACCTCGTTGGATCCGTAGGACTTGTGCAGTCCCGTAATGGAAACGCCCGATGCCTTGAAATCGGCAGTGGTGTTGGTATTTGCAGTCATGAGTGTATTCCCTATCGCTTCGTCCGCGCGGAACGGGATTCGAACTTTCGAGCGACGAGGCTCAAAGGAACGGTGATCACCAGGTAAAGGGCGCCGGCCACGAGCAATGGCGTGATGCCGGCCCCGAGGGAGGTGATGCCGTCACGGCCGATCTTGGTCATTTCGTACTGCGCCATGCTGGCACCGAGGATAAAGGCCAGCGACGAATCCTTGGTCAGCAGGATGACTTCGTTGGTCATCGGAGGGAGAACGATCTTGAATGCCTGGGGGATCACGATGGTGACCATGGCACGCCACGCGGGCATGCCCAAGGACCTGGCGGCCTCGACTTGTCCCTTGGGAACCGCCTGGAGCCCTGCTCGAAGGGTTTCGGCGATGTAGGCGGCGGATACCAGGCCGAGGGAAACCATCACGACCACCGGCTGCGGCCAGCTGGTGCCGGGGAACGCGGTCGGCACCCCGTATCCAAAGGTGATCAGGACCAGGATTGCAGGAATGCCGCGGAAGAACTCGATGAATCCGGTGGCGAACCAACGGTACGGTGCGAAGCTGGCCATCTTCATCAGTGCCAGGAGCAGGCCAAGTGCGAGGCCGAAGGCAAAGGAGATGACGGTGTAGTACAGGGTGTTCTTCAACCCGACAGTGATCAGCTCGGGGAAGATGGGGCCTAGTTTGTCGAACGCGAAGAAATTGTCCGCGAGGAGCTTCCCGTCGACCTGCAGCACCAGAGCCACAATGACGCCGACGAAAATGACGATCTGAATGATTTTGCTTAATCGGGCGCGTTGACGAGTAGTCATGGCCATGAGATTAAAGCCTTCCGTAAAAGGTGGCGAGGCCCTGGATCCGTTCTGGAGCCGGGGCCTCGCTCGAGTGCTTGTGTCAAACGCAGCTGGCGTTAGTTGGTGGCGCCGAACCAGGTTTCCTGGTACTTGGCGAGCGATCCGTCATCGGTCAGGCGCTTGAGGGTGGTGTTGACCTTTTCCAACATCACGGTTCCACCCTTCGGCACGGCAATGCCGAGCTGTTCACCGGTCTTGAAGTCTGCGACGCGCTTGAGCGACGGGTCATCCTTGATGGCGTATCCCAAGACCGACTGGTTTCCCAAGGTGGCAACGGTCGTGCCGGCCTTCAAGGATGCGATCTGGAGGCCGGAGTCCTCGTAGCCGATGGCGTCGAGGCCATTGTCCTTCGCGTACTTGGCCCCCGTGGTGGCCTGCTGCACGCCGACCTTTTTGCCCTTGGCGGATTCGATGTCGGTGATGCCGGAACCTTCCTTGGCCACCAGGGTCAGGTCGTCATCCATGTACGGGGTGGAGAAGTCCATGTTGCCCTTGCGTTCGGGGGTGATGGACAGCGAGGAAATCGCGATGTCGCACTGGGTCCGGAAGAGTCCGGACTCGATGGAGTCGAAGCTGGAATCGATCACGTTCAGCTCGAGGCTCAGGTCCTTGGCGATCTCCGCGGCGACGTCCATGTCGAAGCCCACGTTCTTGCCGTCCTTCACGAATTCGAAGGGCTCGTAGGGGATGTCCGAGCAAACGGTGAGTTTCCCGGCGCTGATGAGGGGCAGAGCGTTTGCGTCCGATGATGCAGCGGGGGTGTCGCTGCCGCCGCAAGCGGTGAGGGCAAGTGCGCCGACTGCCGCTACGGCAAGGGACTTGAGCACGGTTGATGAAATCCGCATTGGAGTGTGATCTTTCTCTAGGTGATCGCTCGCAGGGTTTGCGTTGGTGATCATTCTAACCGGAAGCGCCGACCCATGAGATGTGCCTCACAGGCTACATTCTTTTTCTGTAGGTAAACAAGTGCCGTTGTGCAATCGTTGTCTGGACGCGTGGCGGTGGCTAGAGGCCCAGGGCCTCGCGCATGGGGCGCATCTTGGCCCACGACTCGGCCAGCTCGGCGGCCGGGTCCGATGCGGCGACGATGCCGCAACCCGCGTAGAGCCTGATGGAGGTCGGTGATTCAATCACTCCACCACGCAGGGCGATCCCGAATTCGCCGTTCCCGCGTGTGTCGATCCAGCCCACGGGCCCGGCATACGGTCCGCGGTCCATGCCCTCGAGTTCACGCAGGATCAGGCCGGCTGCCTTGGTAGGGGTGCCGCACACGGCCGCGGTGGGATGGAAGACCTCCGCCAAATCAAGCATGCTCGGCACCGAACCGTCTGCCCGGGTCGCCAGGGTTGCCTTCACATCGGAGGCCAGGTGCCAGACGTTGGGCAGCTGCAGGACGAACGGCTCGTCCGGGGCGTCCATGCCGGATGACAGCGGGCCGAGTTGATCGGTCAGCGAGTCGATGGCCAGCTGGTGCTCGTGGCGCTGCTTTTCGTCCTCCAGGAGCATGCGGTGCGCGTAGTGCGCATCCCCGCGCGGGGCGGTGGCGCGATCCAGGGTGCCGGCCAGCACGCGGGCCTCGGCGATGTCGCCGCGAACCCGGACCAACATTTCCGGTGTCGCGCCAATGAGCCCGTCCACCGAGTAGGTCCAGCAATCGCCATAACGCAGCGCCAGCTGGCGCAGCACCTGGGCCACGGCGATCGGCGAGCCGAGTTCGGCAACTGCGTCGCGGGCCAGGACCAGCTTGGTCACGGCGCCGGACTCGATGACGGAGACTCCCTTGCGCACCGAATCCAGGTAGGACTCCTCGGAGATCTGCCCCGCCACGAGCCGGTCGATGCCCGAGCCCAACTCGTGTTCGGGGGAGTATTCCTCCAGCAGCGCCGCAAGCTCCGCCTCGGCCGCTTCCACGCTCAGCTCGGCCCCGGGATCGGCAACCGTGTAGGTGATCCAGCTGCAGGCGTCGTTGCGGCCCACGACGATCCTGGGAACGATCAGCCGGGAGACGTAGGAACTACTGAAGGAAAAGGAGAAGGCACCGTAGGCGATCAGCCCCGTGCCCGACTGGTTCACGTTGTCCTCGACGTCGGCGGCGGCCGCCACCGCATTCCACCACGCGCGTGCCTCGGCAAAGCGCTCGGCACCCGTGGATTCAAAGCGCGCGACCTGGCCAAAACCAACGGTTCCCTCGCCGCGGCGGGACCACACCAGGGAGTCGTCGCGGACGACGTAATCGAGCAGGCCGTGCTCGCTCATGGCCGGTCGCTGGATGGTGATCGAACGCAGGTGCGGGACGATGCCCGGGGCCTGGGCCCCCAAAGCGGCGGAAAGTTGGGAAGTCATGATCTGCCAAGCTTACCGCCGGAAAACAACCGCCATGAAAGCACCGTGGCGCCGCTCACCCGCGTTTGCGGGAACGGGACGTTTTCCCCTAGCCACGGAACTTTGCAACAATGAAATGGTGAGCCGTGCATCGCTGGAAAAGCGCCCCGAAGAAGTCCAAGCCATGTTTGATGATGTTGCCCCGCGTTATGACGTGATGAACGACATCCTTTCCATGGGCCAGACCCGCCGATGGCGAAAGATCGTCGTCGACGCGGTGGGTGCCAAGCGCGGCCAGCGGGTCCTGGACCTGGCCGCCGGAACCGGAACCTCGTCGGAGCCGTACGCGGATGCCGGCATCGGCGTCGTCGCGTGCGATTTCTCCCAGGGCATGCTCAAGGTCGGCAAGCGCCGCCGCCCCGACATCGACTTCGTCGCCGGGGACGCCACCAACCTCCCCTTTGCGGACAACAGCTTCGACGCCTCCACGATCAGCTTCGGCCTGCGCAACGTCAACGAGCCGAAGAAGGCGCTGGCGGAGATGCTGCGCGTGACCAAGCCGGGCGGGACCCTGGTCATTGCCGAGTTCTCCCACCCGACCTTCGCGCCGTTCCGCACCGTGTACACCGAGTACCTGATGCGCGCGCTTCCTCCGGTGGCCAAGAAGGTCTCCTCGAACCCCACGGCCTACGTCTACCTGGCCGAATCCATTCGTGCCTGGCCCGCCCAGGACGGGTTGGCCTCGTGGATCGAGGATGCGGGGTGGGAATCATGCCGCTACCGCAACCTTTCCGGCGGCATCGTGGCCGTGCACCGGGCCACCAAGCCCCTGGCCTAGACCCGCGATGCGGGCCGCCGCCCGGCGTCCGACCTGCCAGGAACCCGGCACATAGGATGGCCGGGCAATGAATGGCGATAGAGTGATCCATGTACTAGAGCAGCTGGTGCCAACCGACCAGCACCCAGATTCGGCCACGTGCCGCGGCTGGAGCCGACCGTCGAGAGATAGTAAGTCTTAGAACAGTGACCGATTCCCAGACAAACTGGACAGCTGCCGGACACGGCGTGCACGACTCCTTTGATTTGAACCCCGAGACCGGCGTGCTGGCCGCGGCCGTCAACCTTCCCGGCGGCTTTGGGCTGATTGCCCAGGACCCCGAGTTCGGGCCCGCCATCGCCACCGGGCTGGCCAAGGTCGAAAAGCTGTTGCGCGACGCCATCGCCAACTCCGACCCGCTCATCGATGCCACCAGCCGCCACCTGGTCGAGGCCGGAGGCAAGCGCATCCGGCCCCTGCTGGTGATCCTCACATCCTTGCTGGGAGAGGGCGTGACCGAGGACGTCATCAAGGCCGCGGCCATCGTGGAACTGACCCACCTGGCCACGCTCTACCACGACGACGTCATGGACTCCGCGCCGCTGCGCCGCGGCGCACCCACGGCCCACGAGGTCTGGGGCAACTCGGTCGCGATCCTCACCGGCGACCTGATCTTCGCCCGCGCCTCGGTGCTCGGCGCCGAGCTCGGCCCGGAGGCAGTGTCCATGCAGGCGCGCACCTTCGAGCGCCTGTGCCTGGGCCAGCTGCACGAGTCCGTGGGGCCGCGCGAGGGCGATGACCCGATCGAGCACCACCTGAACGTGATTGCCGACAAGACCGCATCCCTGCTGGCCACCTCCGGCGCCTTCGGCGCGCTCTTCGGCGGGGTGGAGCAGTACGTCGAGGTGCTGCGCTCCTACGGCGAGAAGGTCGGCGTGGCCTTCCAGGTGGCGGACGACGTCATCGACGTCACCGGCGCGCAGATCCGCTCCGGCAAGACGCCCGGCACAGACCTGCGCGAGGGTGTGCCGACGCTGCCGATCCTGCTCATGCGCGATGCCGCCGCAGCCGGCGACACGGATGCGGCCGCGGTGCTGGAGCTGGTTGACGGCGACCTCACCGAGGACGCGGCCCTGGCCCGTGCGGTGGAAGCCGTCGCCGGCAACCCCGCCACGACCCAGGCCTGGGACGTCGCCCGGAACTGGGCGGATGCCGCCATCGAAGCCCTGGCCCCGTTGCCGGAGGGCACCGTCAAGGAATCATTGGCCGCGTTTGCCGACGCCGTGGTGACGCGCGAACTCTAGGCCAAGCGCACCGGAAGACTAGAAACGGAACCGATCGGGATTCTCTCCCCAGAGGTTCCCCTCGCCAAGGGCCGCCCGCAACTGGGCGGCCTTTTGCGCGCGCTCGGCGACCGGGACGCGGTGGCGCAGGTGTCCGTAGAGGTTGTCGTCCGGGAAGCGCGGGAAGACGTGCTGGTGGTAATGCCACACGTGTTGGTTCCCGGCCGGCTCGTTGTGCTGCCGGGTGCTGGTCCCCTCGGGGTCCCACGCCAGCTTCATGGCCAGGGCGATGCGCCTGGTTTCAAACATGACCTGCGCGGCGACCTCGTCGGGCAGGTCGTAGAGGGCCTCGTGGTGGTCCGCCGGGATGACCATGGCATGGCCCCCGTAGGGGCCGAAGCCGTCGCACGCCATGATGACGGCGACCTCCCGGGTGCGGTAGATCAGGTCACTGGGCACGCAGAGGTTGCCCGGGGAGAGCTCGCCGCCGGCGAGCAGCTCGCAAAACGGGCAGAGATAGCCCTCCGGTGCGTGCGATTTCCACAACGCGCCCATGAATCGAGCGTTAATTGTTCAGTTCGGGGGAGAGTTCGTCGAAGACCCACGAGAACATGTCCAGGACGTATTCGCTGAAGGTGCCCTCTTCGCTCTTCCAGATGCCGCGGGCATTCTGGCGGCGGTACACGATCGGGTCCGGGACCTCGAGCTGGTCCACGCGGATGCCCCACACGTACTTTTCCTCTTCGTCCTCCAGGAACAAGAGGTATCCGTCCTCGATCTCCAGCTCGTCGGGATCGAAGAAGTAGTGGTAGGCCTCCATCAGGTCCTCGCAACCGCCCAGGGCCAGGTAGAACTCGCGCAGCACCAGCGGAATGGGGGAGGAGACCTCGGAGAGGGCGTCGTCGAGTTCGGACTCGGTCAGCCCGTCTTCGACCTGCCACTCGTCCTCGAGGTACAACGGAACGAGCGAACGGAACTTCTCAAGGAACATTTCAGCCATGTCATCCATCATATCGGGCAGGGCGCTAGTGCAAGTCCATGGCCGTGAGCGCGAGCCACAATTGCACCCGGTCCGCCGTGGTCGTCGGGTCGTAGCCGGAGAGCTCGCTGATCTGTTGCAGCCGGTAGCGGACGGTATTGCGGTGCAATCCCAGGGCATCGGCCACGGCACCGACGCTTCCGTCGAGTTCCAGGTAGCTGCGCAATGTGCCCAACAACTCGGCCGAGTGCTTCCTGTCGAAGGCCTGCAACGGCTCCAGGGCCTCCTGCGCGAGGGCGTGCAGCGGCACGTCGCGGGCCGCGAGCAGCAGCGAGGTCAGCGAGAGCTTGGAGGGGGTGTTCAGCCGTTCGCCGTGGCGCAACGCCTCGATGGCCTCGAAGAAGCTCCAGCGCAGGCCGTTGGGTTGGGTGTAGCCGCCGCCAAAACCGACGCGTGCCCCGATTCCGGCTCCCTGCAGGTAGCGGTCGATCCCGTCGGCCAGCCCGGCGCCGTCGTGCAGCGCCACGACCAGCGCGAGCCGGTCATCGACGATGGCCGAGACGGCGTGCTCGAAGTGCGGCGGGATGGGCAGGGTGCGCAGCGCCTTCTCCTGGCCCTGCGCGGCCGCCACCAGCACCACCGAGTGCGGCTGGCTGGGGACGACCCCGATGCCCTGGAGCCGGGCGTCGGCCTCGGAACCCGTGAGCGTTCCGGCCAGGAGGTCCGAGAACGCTTGTCCCGCGACCAGCCGCGTGGATTCGCGCAGTCGCGACTGGTTGGCCAGTTCCAGCCCGATCAGGCCCTGGGCGTAGTCGACGAGGCCGTCGTGTCCGTAGGGTTCGGCCAGGTAGAGGGTGCACTTGTCCCGTAGGCCCGTGGCGATGGGCACCTCGTGCCACGAATCCTCGCCCAGTTCCGGCCCGTGGATCCGGGCGGCAAACTGGGTCAGCGCCACCGCGGTCCCCAGCATCCGGGAGAGCTCGCGCAGCATGGCCCGCAGGCCGCCGGTGAGCAGCGTGGAGGCCAGTTGCTGGTGGCCCTTGAGCAGCTGTTCGAGCCGCTGCAGGTGATCGGCGTTCAGTGCATCGGCAATGAGCTTGGTGATGGCCATGAACGGGGTTTCGTAGGGAACCTCGAAGACCGGGAGGCCCAGCTCGGTGGCCTTGCGGATGACGGCGGCGGGCACGGAGCGGTGGCTCAGGCCGGTCCCGTATCCCAGGGCCAGTACGCCGGCGGCATGAACCGTCTGGACGAACGCCTCCTGGTTGGCAATCGTGGTCTGCCGCAGGCCGGTGGTGAGCACGATTGCCCCCGTGGTGAGGAAGGGGGAGGGGTCGCGCAACTCGGTGACGGCTGCCCATTCGATGGGGGTGTGCCCCACGCCGGAAAAGTCGGTGAGGGCCTTGAGCCCCAGGGTGTGGGACTCAAGAAGTTTCAGCAGGGTGATGGCCATGCACCAATACTATGAAAGATTTTGTGCATTCGTACGACGAGTTGCACCGGAAACGCGCAATTCCGCTCGTGATGTCCTATAGCAGGGATCACATGTGGGTTAACGTAGGTGCATGACCACAGCATCTTCGAGCGGGACGCCCCTGGCGGCACCTGCCGGCAGGGAGACCTTCTCCTCGCGCAAACTCTTCATCCTCTCCGCCATCGGCTCCGCCGTCGGCCTGGGGAACATCTGGCGATTCCCGTACATCGCGTACGAAAACGGCGGCGGTGCATTCCTTGTCCCGTACCTCGTGGCACTGCTCAGCGCGGGCATCCCGCTGCTCTTCCTCGACTACGCGATCGGTCACAAGTTCCGCGGCTCCGCGCCGCTGGCCTACCGGCGCCTGCACCGCAGCGCGGAGGTCCTGGGCTGGTGGCAGGTGCTTGTCTGCTTCATCATCGCCATCTACTACGCGGTCATCATCGCCTGGTCCGCCATGTACACCTGGTTCTCCGTGACCAAGGCCTGGGGCGCTGACCCCGGCGCGTTCTTCACCGGCGACTTCCTCCAGGTCTCCGAGTCCGTCAACGTCGGCTTCAACTTCGTGCCGGGCGTTTTCTGGCCACTGATGATCACCTGGGTTGTCGTCATCGGCATCATGGTCGCCGGAGTGAACAAGGGCATTTCGCGGGCCAACGCGGTGTTCCTGCCGCTGCTGGTGGTCATGTTCATCATTCTGGTCGTCCAGTCGGTGTTCCTTCCCGGTGCGGTCGACGGGCTGAACGCGTTCTTCACCCCGAACTGGGAAGCCCTGGGAGACCCCGGCGTGTGGGCCGCGGCCTACGGCCACATCTTCTTCTCGCTCTCGGTGGCCTTCGGCATCATGGTGACGTATTCCTCCTACCTCAAGCGCAAGACCGACCTGACCGGCTCGGGCATGGTCGTCGGTTTCGCCAACTCCGGTTTCGAGATCCTCGCCGGCATCGGCGTCTTCGCAGCCCTGGGCTTCATGGCGCACAATGCGGGCACGGCGGTGGGAGACGTAGCGGTGCCGGGCATCGGCCTGGCCTTCATCGCCTTCCCGACGATCGTTTCCGCGGCGCCTGCGGGTGCGCTGATGGGCGTGCTGTTCTTCGGCTCCCTGGTCTTCGCCGGGGTCACCTCGCTGATCTCCATCCTCGAGGTCATCGTCGCCGCGGTGCAGGACAAGTTGGGCTGGTCCCGCGTGAAGGCCTCGCTGGCGGTGAGCATCCCGGTGGCGTTCATCTCGCTGTTGCTCTTCCCGACGGCCACGGGCCTGTACCTGCTGGACACCTTCGACGCCTTCGTCAACAGCTTCGGCATCCTCGCCGGTGCACTGGTCGCGGTGATCATCATCGCCTGGTTCCTGCGCAAGCTGCCGATGCTTTCGGACCACCTCAACAAGGTGTCCTCGGTGCGCATGCGCACGACCTGGATCGCCCTGGTCTCCGTCGTCGCCCCGCTGGTGCTGGGCTACATCCTGTACAACGAGTTCGCAACCAAGATCACCGAGACCTATGAGGACTACCCGGTGTGGTTCGTCGGCGTGTTCGGCTGGGGCATGGCCGGTGCCCTGGTCGTCGGCGCACTGCTGCTCACGCTGATCCCGTGGAGCGCCAAGTCCAAATTGAACGACCCCGAATACGCGGCCATGGTGGCCGCAGATGAAGCGGAGGAAACACGATGACACCCATCGCAATCGTCATGATGGTCATTGCCATGGTGACCGTCTGGGGCGGCCTGGGCCTCGCACTGGTCAACCTGGTCCGACACCCCGAGGACGAGGGGCACCTGCCCGAGACCATCGCCCCGGAGCTCTAGGGCCTCCGGCGTGTAGGCACACGTCAACCAACTGATCGGTCCGTTGCGGCTGCAGGTGATTCCTGCCGCCGCAACGGACCGATCGCGCTTAAGGAAATGGGCCAAGGCTCCCTGTGCACTTGCACTGGAATCCGGGATTCGGACTGTGCCAAATTCACTGGCGGGCGTTGTGGCGCGCGGCATAGGCTACTGGGTAGTAGAGACCACCAAGACACCGGGTTCCATGGTGCCCCCGGTGCCGGGACCGCAAAGGACCGGGCACCGGGAGCCAGGTCCGGGAAAGGACTGAACCTTCATGGACATCACCTATCGCATCGAGCAAAAGCGGCACATTTCCGGCGCTTTCCCCGGCCCCAAGTCGGTGGAGCTCGCGGCCCGCCGCAGCAACGCCGTCGCCCTGGGCGTGGCATCGGCCATGCCCGTCTACGTGGCGGACGCCGACGGCGGGATCATCGTGGACGTCGACGGCAACGCGATCATCGACCTGGGTTCGGGCATCGCGGTGACGTCCGTCGGCGCCTCCAATGAGAAGGTCGCGGCCGCCGTTGCTGCCCAGGCAGCCCGCTTCACCCACACCTGCTTCATGGTCACCCCGTACGAGGGCTACGTCGAGCTGGCCGAGAAGCTTGCGGAAATCAGCCCGGGCACCCACGCCAAGAAGGCAGTCTTCTTCAACTCCGGTTCCGAGGCCGTGGAGAACGCCATCAAGGTGGCCCGCGTGGCCACCGGCCGCACCGCGGTGGTCGCCTTCGACCACGCCTACCACGGCCGCACCAACCTGACCATGGGCCTGACCGCCAAGGCAGCCCCGTACAAGCGCGGCTTCGGTCCGCTGGCATCGGAAATCTACCGCATGCCGATGAGCTACCCGTTCCGCGAGGAAAACCCGGACATCTCCGGCAAGGAAGCCGCCGAGCGCGCCATCCTGGCCATGGAGAAGCAGATCGGCGGCGACCAGATCGCCGCCATCATCATCGAGCCGATCCAGGGCGAGGGCGGCTTCATCGTCCCGGCCGCCGGCTTCCTGCCGCGCCTGGCCGAGTGGGCCAAGGAGCAGGGCATCGTCTTTGTGGCCGACGAGGTGCAGGCGGGCTTCTGCCGCGCCGGCGCCTGGTTCGCCTCGGACATCGAGGGCATCGTCCCGGACATCATCACCGTGGCCAAGGGCATTGCCGGCGGCATGCCGCTGTCGGGAATCGTGGGCCGCGCCGACCTGCTGGACTCGGTCCACCCGGGCGGGCTGGGCGGCACCTACGGCGGCAACCCGGTTGCCGTGGCCGCGGCGCTGGAGACCATCAAGTTCATGGAAGAGCAGGACCTGGCTTCCCGCGCCCGCGAGATCGAGGAACAGTTCTTCACCCGCATGCGCAAGCTCCAGTCCGAGGTCGCGGTCATCGGCGACGTCCGCGGACGCGGCGCCATGGTGGCCATCGAGCTGGTCAAGGCCGGCGGCACCGAGCCGGATGCGGAGATCACCAAGAAGATTGCCGCAGATTGCCTGGCCGAGGGCGTGCTGATCCTCACCTGCGGAACCTACGGCAACGTCATCCGCCTGCTTCCCCCGCTGGTCATCGGTGACGAGCTGCTGGCCGAGGCGTTCGAGGTGCTCGAAAAGGCCATCCGCGCCAACGTCTAGCCCATGTGCTAGCGCAAGACCGGGAAAGGAGCCGGTCGGTTGTCCAGGGCTTTGGACAACCGACCGGCTCCTTTCTTCGTGCCCGGGCCCGGCGGGCGCCAAGCGAGGCGGCTCGGAAACGGACGGGCACCCGGCGCGCCTTGCGACGTCGACGCTCCCGGGAATGGACTCCTTATGCCACCTTGACGGGCACGACGCGACGGGGCAGGCGTGCCATGTCGATGCACAGCAGGATCACCGCGACCCAGACCAGCGAAAAGCCGATGAGGCGCTCCGGCGGCATGGGTTCCTTGAAGACCACCAGTGCCACGATGAACTGCAGGATGGGGGCCACGAACTGCAGGGTGCCGATGGTGGTCAGCGGCAGGCGGCGCGCGGCGGCCCCAAAGAGCAGCAGGGGAACGGCGGTGATGACCCCGCTGGAGGCCATCAGCCAAAAGTGCGCAGGTCCGGCGGACAGCACCGTGTCGGTGTTCGTGGCAACCAGCCACGCCATGAATCCGAGCGCCGGGACGGCCAGGATCGCGGTCTCCATGCTCAACGAGGTCAGCGCGGTGGCGGTGCGGCCCACCCGGTTCTTCACGAAGCCGTAGAGGCCGAAGGAGAACGCCAGCACCAGCGCCACCCAGGGGACGTTGCCGTAGGCGAATGACAGCGTCGTGACGGCGGCGAGGCCGAACCCGATGGCCACCCACTGCATGCGGCGCAGCCTTTCCTTCAGGAAGAGCACGCCCAGGGCGATCGACACCAGGGGGTTGATGAAGTACCCCAGCGCGGCTTCCGCCGCGTGCCCGTTGAGCACCGCGTAGGTGTAGGTCAGCCAGTTCACCGCAATGAGGACGGAGGCCACGGTCAGGCGGGCCATGGCCCGGCGGTCGCGGCCCAGCGTGATGAACCGGCGCCAGTTCCTGGTCACCAGCAGCAGGACCGCGCAGAAGACCAGCGAAAAGACGATGCGGCCCGCGACGATTTCCACGGGGGAGGCGATGGCAATGGTGAGGAAGTACAGCGGAAGTATTCCCCACAGGCCGTAGGCGCCCAGGCCCTGGAGCAGTCCGGCGTTGCGTTCGTTTGCGGGGGCGCTCGAAGCCGCGGTGGCCGTCGTGGCCGGGGAGGGCGTGGGGGTCATGGTCTCTTCAACCGGGATTGCATGGTTTCCATTCCGGGTGCGCGTGCACGCTGGTCGGGGTTCGGTGCGCAGCCTGCGCACCGAACCGAGCCTATCGCGGGCCCGAACGCCCCGGATGACGGGCCCGTCGGGCCTTGCAGCCCGGAGGCCTGTTTCGTGCGGATCCGGCCCCGGGGAGCGTGAGCATGCCCACACCGGTTCACGTTTAGCGGCCGGGGCCAATTAGACTAGCGTGGCGTGCGCTATTTGCGCGCCCGAATGATCATTCTCCGGAAGGAACCCCTCGTGTCCGATTCAGCAGTTCGCCCGCTCCGTGTCGCCATTATCGGGGCAGGTCCGGCTGGCGTCTATGCTGCCGACATTCTCACCAAGGCGGAGCGCGAGTTCGAGGTCAGCATCGACCTGCTCGATGCCTACCCCGCTCCCTACGGGCTGATCCGCTACGGCGTGGCCCCGGACCACCCGCGCATCAAGGGCATCGTCAACGCCCTGCACAAGGTGCTGGACCGCGGCGACATCCGCTTCCTGGGCAACGTGACCTACGGGCGCGACCTGACGCTGCACGACATCCGCGACATGTACGACGCGGTCATCTTCGCCACCGGCGCCATCAAGGACGCCCGCATGGACATCCCGGGCATCGACCTCGAGGGGTCCTTCGGGGCCGCCGACTTCGTCTCCTGGTACGACGGACAGCCCGACGTACCGCGGACCTGGCCGCTTCAGGCCAAGGAAATCGCCGTGCTGGGCAACGGCAACGTGGCCCTGGACGTGGCCCGCGTGCTGTCCAAGCACGCCGAGGACCTGCTGGTCACCGAGATCCCGGACAACGTCTTTGAGTGCCTGAAGGATTCGCCGGTCACCGACGTGCACATCTTCGGCCGCCGCGGCCCGGCCCAGGTGAAGTTCACCCCGCTGGAACTTCGCGAACTGAGCCACAGCCGCGACGTGGACATCGTGCTCTACCCCGAGGACTTCGAGTTCGACGAGGCCTCCGACGCGCTGATCAAGTCCAACAACCAGGTCAAGACCATGGTCAACACGCTGACCAACTGGATCGTCGAGGAGCAGGACACCGGTGCCTCGCGCCGCCTGCACCTGCACTTCCTGCACAACCCGGTCGAGGTGCTGGGCGAGGACGGCAAGGTGGCCGGCATCAAATTCGAGCGCCAGGAGCTTGACGGCACCGGCAACGTCAAGGGCACCGGCGAGTTCGTCGACTACCCGGTCCAGGCCGTCTACCGCGCCATCGGCTACCTCGGTTCCGAGCTGGCCGAGATCGAATTCGACGAGAAGCGCGGTGTCATCCCCAACGAGGGCGGACGGGTGCTGGACGCCGACGGCACCCATGTCCCGGGGCTCTACGCCACGGGCTGGATCAAGCGCGGACCCGTGGGCCTGATCGGGCACACCAAGGGCGACGCCTTGGAAACGATCGGGAACCTGCTCGAGGACCGCCTGTCGCTGCCGGTTGCCGGCAACCCCGACGAGGATGCGATCATCAAGCTGCTCGAGTCCCGCGGCATCGAATACACGACCTGGGACGGCTGGAAGAAGCTGGACGCGCACGAGATTTCCCTCGGTGCCGAGGCCTCGCCGGCGCCCACCTCCAACGGCCCGGTCGACCGTGCCCGCGTCAAGGTCGTGGAGCGCGAGGAAATGGTTCGGATCTCGCGCGGCTAAGCTGTAGGTGGGCAGGGGCCCGTATTTTTCGAAGTAGCGGAAAATGCGGGTCCCTGTCTCTTCTTAACGGCAAAGCGGCCCGGCCTCCTGGCAAGGAGGCCGGGCCGCTGTCGCGGGTGGCTGGAAGCCGGGGGCTGCTTAGGCCTTGCCGGCCATTTCAGCGGCGCCATCGGTTGAGCCGGCAACGCCGGCCGCGTAGCCCTCGCGCAGGATCGCACCGAGGTTCGCGTCGACGTTCGTCCAGTACTGGAAGAAGCCTTCGCGGATCGACTCGATGGTGATGCCCTGGCACTGGCCCAGCAGGGTCGCGTGGAAGCGTTCCTTGGCCTCGGCGTCGTAGACCTCGCGGTACAGGGTGCCTGCCTGGCCGAAGTCGTCGTCCTCGGAGCGCAGGGTCTGCGCGGAGCGAACCATTTCGCCGTCGGTTTCCCAGCCGCCCTCGCCGGCGCGTTCCGGCTGTGCCGCCGGGCCGCCGAAGGAGTTCGGGGTGTAGACGCGGGCGTCTGCGTCGTTGAAGTGGTACTGCATGGAGCCCTCATGCATGTAGTTGTTGACCGCGGCCGCGTGCGGCTGGTTGACCGGCAACTGGTTGTAGTTGGTGCCGATGCGGTTGCGCTGTGCATCCGGGTAGGAGAACACGCGCGCCATCAGCATCTTGTCGGGGCTGATGTCGATGCCCGGAACCAGGTTGGACGGGGAGAACGCTGCCTGCTCGATCTCGGCGAAGAAGTTGCGCGGGTTGCGGTTCAGCGTGAAGTGGCCGACCGGGATCAACGGGTAGTCCGCGTGCGGCCAGACCTTGGTCATGTCGAACGGGTTGAAGCGGTAGGTCTTGCCCTCTTCGTACGGCATGATCTGCACGGAAACATCCCAGGTCGGGAAATTGCCGGCCTCGATGTTGTCGAACAGGTCGCGGCGGTAGAAGTCCGCGTCGGAGCCGGCAAGCTTCTCTGCCTCTTCGTTGGACATGTTGTGCACGCCCTGGCGGGAGTGGAAGTGGTACTGCACCCAGAAGCGCTCGCCCTCGGCGTTGATCCACTGGTAGGTGTGCGAGCCGTAGCCGTTCATTTCGCGCCAGGAAGTCGGCAGGCCGCGGTCGCCCATCAGGTAGGTCACCTGGTGTGCGGACTCGGGGGAGTGCGTCCAGAAGTCCCACTGCATGTCGGCGTCGCGCAGGCCCGAGGCGCCCAGGCGCTTCTGCGAGTGGATGAAGTCCGGGAACTTGATCCCGTCGCGGATGAAGAACACCGGGGTGTTGTTGCCCACGACGTCGTAGTTGCCCTCGGTGGTGTAGAAGCGAAGCGCGAAGCCACGCACGTCGCGCCAGGTGTCCGGGGAGCCCTGCTCGCCGGCGACCGAGGAGAAGCGCAGCAGCGTCTCGGAGGTGGCGCCCGGCTGGAAGACCGCCGCACGGGTGTACTTCGATACGTCTTCGGTGACGGTGAATTCACCGAAGGCTCCGCCGCCCTTGGCGTGCGGGTTGCGCTCCGGCACGCGCTCGCGGTTGAAGGCGGCCAGCTTCTCGACGAGGTAGCGGTCGTGGAGGGCGGTGATGCCGTCCGGGCCGGAAGTCAGCGAGTGTGCGTCGCTGGCAACGGGGGCGCCGCTCTGGGTGGTGGTGAAGTTCTCGCTCAAGAGATTCTCCTTCTTCATGTGGGTTGGCAACTCTTCTGCAGGGTTCCCCGGCGGGCGGCTAGGCCGCACCGGTTTTCCTGCAGTCTTCACAGACGCCCTGGTAAAGGACATCGGCAATCTTGATTTCCATGCCGTGGCTGTTGGACGGGGTCAGGCAGGGGGCGTGGCCCACCGCGCATTCGACGTCTTCGATCCGGCCGCAGCTGGTGCAAATGGCGTGATGGTGGTTGTCGTTGACGCGGGTCTCGTAGAGGGCCGCGGAGTGCGGGGGAGTGAACCGCCGCAACATGCCTTGTTCCGTCAGATCATTAAGCACGTTGTAGACGGACTGGATGGAAACATCGGGCAACGCGCGGTGGACCGCGGCGACAACTCTTTCCGCCGAGGAGTGCGGGTGGCTCTGAAGGGCGTCGAGCACGGCGAGGCGGCCGCGGGTGACCCGCAGTCCGAGCTCGCGCATCTGTGCCGAATAGTCCATGTGACCCATTCCATCGGCTTATTTTGAATATGTCAAGATAAGGCGCGCCGTGTCCCGCTGCATGTCGCTAGACTCGATCCGTGGCCCGACTCCTTGCTGACCTGACACCTTTGCGCGAAAGCCCCGCCTTCAAGAGGCTGTGGATCGGTAACGCACTTTCGGCGGTCGGCGGACAACTCACCCTCGTGGCGGTCAGCCTCGAGGTCTACGCGCTGACGGGTTCCAGCCTCTACGTCGGCCTGCTGGGCGCCTTCGCGCTGGTGCCGCTGGTGCTGACTGGCCTGTATGGCGGCGCCATCGCCGATGCCCACGACCGCCGCAAGGTCGCGCTGGCCTCGGCGCTCATCCTCTGGGCGGCCACCGCGGCCATTGCGGCCCAGGCCTGGCTCGGCGTGGACAACGTCTGGGTGCTCTACGGACTGGTGGCCATCCACTCCGCGGCCGGAGGCATCAACCAGCCCACCCGCGGGGCCATCATCCCGGCGATCGTCGGTCTCAAGGCGCTGCCGGCGGCGAACTCCCTGAACATGGTCACCTTCGGCATCGCCCAGATGATCGGCCCTTTGCTCGGCGGGCTGCTGGTCGCCCAGATCGGCTTCGGCTGGACCTACACCATCGACGTGTTGACCTACGGCGCCGCCGTGTGGTCCGTCTACCAGCTGCCCGCGCTGCCGCCGGAGGGAACACCGGCCAAGGCCGGGCTGCGTTCGGTCATCGAGGGATTCAGGTTCCTGGGCACCCAGCCCAATGTGCGGATGACCTTCCTGATCGACATCGCGGCCATGGTCCTGGCCGCGCCCCGGGCGCTGCTTCCTGCCATTGGCGCCGTGCTGATAGGCGGCGGCGAGCTGACCATGGGCGTGCTCCTGGCCGCGACCGCCCTGGGCGCCTTCCTGGCGGGCCTGTTCTCCGGGCCCGTGGGGCGGATCCACCGCCAGGGCGTGGCGGTGTTTGCCTGCGTCTGCGCGTGGGGAGCGAGCGTGGGGCTCTTCGGGGTGGTCGTCATCCTGGCCGCCCGCAGTCCGGTCCCGCCCGACGGCTCGGCCGGTGCCTGGATCTGGCCCGCCGCGGCATGCATGGGGTTGGCAGGGGTCGCCGACGCCGTGTCCTCGGTGTTCCGCACCACCATCCTGCAGACCGCCACCCCGGACCACCTGCGCGGGCGCCTGCAAGGGGTCTTCATCGTGGTCGTTGCCGGCGGGCCGCGGCTGGGGGAAATGCTCTCCGGTTCCGTGGCCGGTGGCATCGGCGAGGGCTGGACGCTGCTTTTCGGCGGCATCGCGTGCATCGTGGCCGCCGCAGCATTGATGCGCTGGGAACCCGGCTTCCTGCGCTATGACGCGCGGCGTCCGCGGCCCTGAGTCCGTGCTTCCGGCGGGAACAAAGCACGCTCTCAGGCACGTTAACTAGACTGGACCCAAGCATCGGCCCGACGTGGCCGTTTTCGTACCTCGAGGAGAGAACCACAGTGCACAATCACAACAACGGCCTGAAGACGGCGGGGTTGCTTGGCGGCATGTTCGCGCTGCTGCTGGCCCTTGGTGCCCTGCTGGCCTCGGGAACCGGAAGCAGCTCCTTCATCTGGATCTTCGCCCTCATCGGCGTGGCCACCACCGCCTACGGCTACTGGAATTCCGACAAGCTGGCGATCCGCTCCATGCAGGCCTACCCTGTCACGGAGGCCGAGCAGCCGGCCATGCACCGGATCGTGCGCGAGCTCTCCATTGCCGCCCAGCAGCCCATGCCGCGGCTCTACGTTTCCCCGACCAACGCGCCCAACGCCTTCGCCACCGGACGCAACCCGGAAAACGCCGCGGTGTGCTGCACCGAGGGCATCTTGCAGCTGCTGAACGAACGCGAATTGCGCGGGGTGCTGGGGCACGAGCTGATGCACGTGTACAACCGCGACATCCTCACCTCCTCGGTGGCGGCGGCCGTCGCCGGCGTCATCACCTCCGTGGCCCAGATGATGCTCTTCTTCGGCGGCGGGGACCGCCGAAACGCCAACCCGATTGCCCTGATCGCCATGTCGTTGCTGGCGCCGCTGGCCTCCACCGTCATCCAGATGGCCATCAGCCGCACCCGCGAGTACGACGCGGACGAGGACGGGGCGAAGCTGACCAACGACCCGCTGGCCCTTGCCTCGGCCCTGCGCAAGCTCGAGGGCGGCGTGCAGCGGGCGCCGCTGCCGGCCGATGACCAGCGCCTGGTGAACACCTCGCACCTGATGATTGCCAACCCCTTCGCCGGCGCCCGGAAGCTCTTTGCCACCCACCCGCCGATGGACGACCGCGTTGCCCGGCTGGAAAAGATGGCTGGCCAGTCCCTGGGGTACTGACCACACACCAGGTGCAACCACGGCACCCCAAGCGGTCCCGGGCAATGGCCCGGGGCCGTTTTTCATGCCCGGGATGTCCCTGCCGCCAACGACGATCTGCCCTCCGGTCCGCATTGCCTGGCACCAATGCCTCCGGGAAGCTTTATTTCCGTGCAGTTCGCACCCACAATGGAGCCAAGGGGGCATCACCTCGCCAACGGTCACGGCCTGAAACCAGGAACGCTCGTTCTCCATGACAAGGAATTCCATGAAACCCGTTCGCTCGCTTCGGCTCACGGCGGTCCTTGCCCTGGCCGTCCTGCCAATCGCCGGCTGTGCCGGCGCTGCCCCCGAGGCCGAGGTGGACGAGGCCGTCCAGGTCACCAGCACCGCAGACGCCTGCACGCTCTCCACGGCCACGGCACCCGGCGGAACCGTCACGTTCAGGGTGAAGAACGAGGGCAACCAGGTCACCGAGTTCTACCTGCTGGCCGAGGACGGGCTTCGAGTCATTGGCGAGGTGGAAAACATCGGCCCCGGGCTGACGCGCGACCTGATCGTGGTGGCGCCGGAGGGCAAATACGTCACCGCCTGCAAGCCGGGGATGGTGGGCGACGGCATCCGCGCCGCCATGGTCCTCACCGCCGCGCCGGAGGGGCAGACTGTCAGCACCGACAGGGCGGAGAAGCAAAGGCAGGCCGTCACGCTCTACGCCGCCTACGTCAAGGACCAGGCCGAGCAGCTGGTGGCCGGCACCCATGATTTTGCCAAGGCATTCACCGACGGCGACGTGGCCGCAGCCAAGGAACTTTACCCCGCGGTGCGCATGCACTGGGAGCGCATCGAGCCGGTCGCTGAATCCTTCGGCGACCTCGACCCGATCCTGGACGCCCGCGAGGCGGACTTGGAGCCGGGGGAGGACTGGACCGGTTGGCACCGAGCGGAGAAGGACCTGTGGCCGCCGGCCTCCGGATACAAGGCCATGGGCGACGCCGAACGATCCGCGCTCGCCACCAAGATGGTCGCCGACACTCAGGAGCTCTACGACCGCACCCGCGAGCTGACCTACACCCCTGACAAGCTCGCCAACGGGGCCAAGGAATTGCTCGACGAGGTTGCCACCGGGAAGGTCACCGGCGAGGAGGAAATCTGGTCGCACACCGATCTTTGGGATTTCCAGGCCAACGTCGATGGTGCCCGCATCGCCTACGAGGACCTTAAGCCGTTGCTCGCCGATTCCGACGCGGAACTCGACAGCTCGTTGCAGCAGAACTTTGACGCCCTGCAAAAGCTCCTTGACCAGCACAAGAAGGGCGAGGGATTCGTGTACTACGACCAGCTGAGCCAGGAGCAGGTACAGGAACTGAGCGCCGGGGTCGACGCGCTGGCAGAACCCCTTTCCAAGCTGACCGCTGCCGTGGTGAAGTAGGGATCATGCTTGGGAGGAACAAGGTCGCCGGGGGAGCCTCCGGCGAATACGGGGACACTGTCACTGGGGCCTCCAAGGCCGCACCCAGCAGGCGTTCCCTGCTTGTCGCGGCGGGGGCCGGCGGTCTCGGGATCGCCGCCGGTGCCCTGGCGCAGGCCAAACTGGCCGGGGCGCAGGCCGCCGCCGATCCCGTTGCCGACATCGTCGAATTCCACGGTTCCCACCAATCCGGAATCGCCACCCCGGCGCAGGATCGGATGCACATTGCCGCCTTCGACGTCACCACTGAAAGCAGGCAAGAGCTCGTTGCCCTTCTGGGTGACTGGACGGATGCCATCGGACACCTGATGCGCGGTGTGGATGTGGGGGAGTTCGGGGCCACCGGGGGAAGCTATGACGCTCCGCCGGAGGACACCGGCGAGGCACTGGGCCTTTCGGCCAGCAACCTGAGCATCACCGTCGGATTCGGCCGAAGCCTCTTTGAGGACGCAAATGGCCCCCGCTTTGGGTTAGGCGGCAAGATCCCGGCGGCCCTGATTGCGTTGCCCCATTTTCCCGGGGACGCGCTGGAGGAGGCCCGCAGCGGTGGAGACCTCGTGGTCCAGGCCTGCGCGGATGACCCGCAGGTTGCTGTCCACGCGGTGCGGAACCTGGCACGCATTGCCTTTGGCCGTGCCCGGGTGCGCTGGTCCCAGATCGGCTTTGGCCGCACTTCCTCGACGTCCACCGCCCAGGCGACCCCGCGAAACCTGTTCGGGTTCAAGGATGGCACGGCAAACCTGAAGGCGGAGGAACAAAAGGCCCTGGACGAACACGTTTGGGTCAGCGGCGCCACCGGCCGGGAAGCATGGATGAACGGCGGAACCTACCTGGTGGCCCGACGTATCCGCATGCATATCGAAACCTGGGACCGAACCTCCTTGCGCGAGCAGGAGAACATCTTCGGCCGCACCAAGCGAGATGGCGCTCCGCTGTCCGGAGGCACCGAATTCTCCGAACCGGACTTTGCCATGGCGGGCCGCGGTGGTCCGGTCATGCCGGTTGACTCGCACGTGGCGCTGGCCCACCCGTCGGCCAACAAAGGCACGCAGATGTTGCGACGCGGATTCAACTACACCGACGGGTCCGACGGACTGGGCCGCCTGGACGCGGGGCTGTTCTTCATTGCCTTCGTGGTGGACCCGCGCACGCACTACGTGCCGATGCAAAACGCCATGGCGAAGAAGGACGCGCTCGTCGAGTACTTGAGGCACACGGGCTCCGGACTGTTTGCCGTCCCGCCGGGGGTGCAGGAGGGTCAGTACCTTGGGCAGACCCTGTTCGGCTGACTGCGGGGAATCCGGCAGGTGTGCCCGCCATGAATGCAACGGGAGGCCGTCACCAGTGCTGGTGAAGGCCTCCCGTTGTCTGCGGCCGAGCCGCGCCGTCGTGGTGTCCGCTTAGCGGAAGTTCACGAACTGCAGGTCCGCATCCTCAAAGCCGCGCAGCAGGGCCATGGTGGCCTGCAGGTCGTCGCGGGACTTGGAGGAAACGCGCAGCTCGTCACCCTGGATGGTGGACTTTACGCCCTTGGGCGCCTCGTCGCGGATCAGCTTGTTGATCTTCTTCGCTACGTCCTGGGCAATGCCCTCCACGATGGATGCCTCGATGCGGTATTCCTTGCCGGAGGCGAAGGGCTCTCCCGCGTCCAGCGACTTGAGCGAGATGTTGCGCTTCACCAACTTCGACTGGAACACGTCGAGAACGGCCTTGACGCGCTCCTCGGAGTTCGCCTTCATCAGGATCTTCTCGCCGCTGAAGTCGATCTCGGCGCCAATGCCCTTGAAATCGTAGCGCTGGACAATTTCCTTCTGCGCCTGGTTCAGCGCATTGGACACTTCCTGGCTGTCTACCTTGCTGACAACATCAAAAGTTGAATCGCTCGCCATGTGAGCCTCCTTGGGTAGTGATTGTGCTTTGCCTACAAGAGTACCGGGGCGTCCCAAAAGCCCGAGAACCCGGCAGCTGACGCGCCGACGAACCCTCGATTTGTACTCTTGGGAAAAAGTCATGTAGAGTTTCTACTCGTTCCGAAGGGAACAATTCGGCAGATTACCCGAGCGGCCAAAGGGGGCTGACTGTAAATCAGCTGGCAACGCCTTCACTGGTTCGAATCCAGTATCTGCCACCGAATGAACGAAGCCCGTGTTCAAATCCAAGAGATTTGAACACGGGCTTTTTTCATGCCCGGACCACCTTGGCGCAGGTGGGGCCGTTGTTTGGGGTTGGGTGGCGGGACTTCCAGTCGGGATGCGACCCACTCGACATCCCATCGTGCAATTCCCGCCGCCCAAGTTCAGGCGGCCATCTTTTCGCTCATCGGGACCACGTAAATGTCCCAGAGCAACATGATTGAATCCCGTGGGGCCGACAGCACTGCGTGATAGTGCGCCCACTGCCATTCGGTCGCACCGTTGTCGTCCAAAGGACGGGGAGGGCACGAGCCGGGCGTGAGCCACCGCTTGCCGTTCCAGATGGCCTGCAGCGGTCCCACGGCCGTGGCCGCGGCCGTGGTGTCTTCCAACGGGACGGGAAAAGAAACCCGTTCCTGGATCCGCATCGCGGGGGCAACCGCAAAGGGCGTGGATTCAACGATGGCCAAATCCATGGGCAGCGCGTCGACGTAGCGCTCCGCCAGCAGCATTCCTTCGGAGAGGGCCTTGCGCCCGGTTTCCCCGGTTGTAATCAGCAACAAGGTGCAGCGTGTCATTTCCGTGTTGGCATCCGACCCGCATCCGTCTCGACGCGGTCCGGGTCGGGATGCATCCTTCCTGTTGTCCGTGGAGCCCGGCGTACGCATGGGGTACGCGGGGCCTGGCTGGCGAACCGGAGGGGAACACAAGTCCCGCGCTTCGCCCGGTGCTTTGGTGGATGGCCGCCTCCTTGGTCGGTTGTGGCATTTCCTTGAGCATACGGACGCGCTCGCACCGGTGGGCGCTGCCCGTGAAAGTTGTGGATAACTTGTCACGTGTGGTGGTTCCAGGGGCATGGAACCGGCGCGGGGACTCCAACGGCCGGGTGCCGACTGCGGCGAGTCCGGCTTCACGCGGTACCGTTGGTACATGGCTACTATCAATATCACCGAGTCTGAGTTCACGACGACGCTGGAAGAAAATGACATTGTCTTCGTGGATTTCTGGGCGGCGTGGTGCGGACCCTGCCGCCAGTTTGCCCCGGTCTATGACGACATTTCAGAGAAATACCCCGACGTGAAGTTTGCCAAGGTGGACACCGAGGCCGAACAGGGGCTGGCGCGCGCAGCAAACATCACTTCCATCCCCACGCTGATGGCCTTCCGCGACAAGGTGCTGGTCTTCTCGCAGCCCGGCGCAATGAACGCTTCGCAGCTCGACGACCTCGTCGTGGCCGTCAAGGGCATCGACATGCAGCATGTCCATGCGCAGATCGCCGAGCAGGAAGCCCAGGCCCAGTAGCTTTTGACCCGGCGCCCTAGCGGCGCCGGTGGTCCATCGGCGCCAGGCGCGGGCCAAACGCCTGCTTGCGTTGCCCGGACAGCCCGATCAGGCGAACCACGCGCTGGCGGTGGCCGGAGAAGGGCGCCAGCAAGTCGAGCATCCCGGCGTCGTCAACCCGGCGGCCGGTGAGTACCTGCCCGACGAAGGCCGCCAAGTGGTAATCGCCCACCGAGACATGGTCCGCGGCACCATGGGTGCGCTGCAGGACCTCGGCGATGCTCCACGGACCCACGCCGGGGAGCGATTCCAGCGCCGCGGCCAGCGTACCGGCACCCATGGCGTTCTCCCGCACGGCACCCAGGTCCATCAACGCCCAACGTTCAAGGGCGCCGGCCGCCGCCGCTGCCCGAAGCGCGGTGGCGGAACGCTTCGAGTCCACGCGCGCTTGGTGCCATTGCCACGGTTGCAGCGAACGAACGGCGGCCGGCGTCGGCGGTAGGCGCATGCCGGACGGGGCCGGGCCCGGAGGCAATCCGCCGACGGCCAGGCAAAGGTAGCGCCAGGCGAAGTTGGCCTCGAGCACCGTGACCTTCTGTTCAAGGATCGCCGGAAGCAGGGCATCGAAGACGCGCCCCGTGGAGGGGAGCCGCAGCCCCGGATTGGATTTCCGGCTGCGGGCCACGGTCGGGTGCAACAGGCCCCTGGTTTCCGGGGAATCGAAGGCGCTCCAGTCGTCGTAGGCGCCCAGCAGGTGCAGGCCGCGCTCCACCGCATGCGCGGCTCCCGGGCCCCAGGCCTTGAGGAAAACCTCCGCGTCGATCCCAGCCGAGCGGGTGGCCTGCAGCGTGACGGGACCGGTCGGGGTGTGAAAGCACAGCCAGGCGCCGGTGTTCCCGACCCGGGTGGCAGGGTCGCCGGCGCCGCGTTGCAGGATGCCCAGGGACTGGCGCAGGGAATACGGGCCGTGCGGCTTCCAGGAAGCCCGGGCGTCGCAGGCCGGCGGCGGGGTCGCGGGGGAATCGGGCATGCTTCCATACTCTCACCGGTGCCGTCCCCTCCAGCGCATGAAGAATCACTACGAACGGCGTCCTGAATGTGACGGGGCGCCGGTAGAGTGAGCGCCATGAAGTATGCGCGCACAGTCCTGGACCTGATCGGGAACACCCCGCTGGTCAAGCTCAATTCGGTCACCGCCGGCGTCGAAGCCACCGTCCTCGTCAAGCTGGAATACCTGAACCCCGGAGGGTCCATCAAGGACCGGATCGCCCTGAAGATGGTGGAAAACGCGGAGGCCGACGGGAAGCTGTTGCCCGGCGGCACCATCGTCGAACCCACCAGCGGCAACACCGGCGTGGGCCTGGCCATGGTCGGCCAGCTCAAGGGCTACAAGACTATCTTCGTCACCCCGGACAAGGTCGGCGAGGAGAAGCGCGACGTGCTGCGCGCCTACGGCGCCGAGGTCGTGGTGACCCCCACCGCGGTGGCCCCCGATTCCCCCGAGTCCTACTACGGCGTCTCGGACCGCCTGGTCCGCGAGATCCCCGGCGCCTACAAGCCGGACCAGTTCTCCAACCCCGCCGCCCCGGACAGCCACTACGAGTCCACCGGCCCGGAAATCTGGAACGACACCGACGGCACGCTGACCCACGTGGTCATCAGCGCCGGCACCGGCGGCACCATCACCGGCACCGGCCGCTACCTCAAGGAGATCTCCGCGGACCGCGCCTCCGGTCCGGTCAGGATCATCGGCGCGGACCCCGACGGTTCGGTCTACTCCGGCGGCACCGGCCGTCCCTACTTCGTCGAGGGCGTCGGCGAAGACATGTGGCCGGGCAACTACGACCCCTCGGTGCCCGACGAGGTCATCGCCGTGACCGACGCCGACGCGTTCGCGATGACCCGCCGCCTGGCCAAGGAGGAGGGCCTGCTGGTCGGCGGCTCCTCCGGCATGGCGGTGGTCGCCGCGCTGCAGGCGGCCAAGGACCTGCCCGCCGACGCCGTCGTCGTGGTGATCCTGCCCGATGGCGGGCGCGGCTACCTGGGCAAGATCTTCAACGACTCCTGGATGCGCTCCTACGGCTTCCTGCGCGACGACACCGCCGACACCGTGGGCCAGCTGCTCTCCGCCAAGCCGAGCGACCTGCCGGACCTGGTCCACACCCACATGAACGAGACGGTCCGCGACGCGGTCGCGATCATGAACGAATACGGCGTCTCGGCCCTGCCGGTGCTCTCCGCCGAACCGCCGGTGCGCATCGGCGAGGTGCGCGGCTACATCGACGAGCGCACGCTGACCGACAAGCTCTTCCGCAACGAGATCGCGCTGACCGACCCGGTCGGCCCGCTGGTCACCGCCGCACTGCCGCTGATCGGCATCCACGAAACCATCGACCGCGCCAAGGAGCAGCTCTCCAAGCACGACGCCCTGCTGGTCACCGACGACGGGGCAGCGGTCGGGGTCATCACCCGCCACGACCTGCTGACCTACCTCACCCACTAAGAAAGTTGGCTCCCTTTCATGACTGAAAACATCCAAGGATTCAACACCCGCGCCGTCCACGCCGGCCAGGCCTTCGAGCCGCGCACCGGGGCCGTGGTCCCGCCGCTGCACTTCTCCTCGACCTACGCCCAGGACGGCATCGGGAACCTGCGCGCCGGCTACGAGTACGGCCGCGGCGGCAACCCCACCCGCGACGCCCTGCAGGAGCAGCTCGCCGCGCTGGAAAACGGCACCCACGCCTACTCGTTCTCCTCCGGCCTGGCCGCCGAGGACTCGCTGATCCGCGCCCTTGCCGCACCCGGGGACCACATCGTGCTGGGCAACGACGCCTACGGCGGAACCTACCGGCTGATCTCCAAGGTGCTCGGCGGCTGGGGCATCGGCAACACCCCGGTGGACATGTCCGACCACGCGGCGCTGAAGGCGGCCATCGCGGCGAACAAGACCAAGCTGGTCTGGGTCGAGACGCCGTCGAACCCGATGATGCGCATCTCCGACATCAAGGCCATCGCCGAGATCACCCACGCCGCAGGCGCCCTGCTGGTGGTCGACAACACCTTCGCCTCCCCGTACCTGCAGCAGCCGCTGGATCTGGGTGCCGACGTGGTGGTGCACTCCACCACCAAGTACATCGGCGGGCACTCCGACGTCGTGGGAGGGGCCATCGTGGTCAAGGACCCGGTGCTGGCCGAGGCCATCGGCTTCATCCAGTTCGCCGTCGGCGCGGTCTCCGGCCCGATGGACGCGTTCCTGACCACCCGTGGGCTGAAGACCCTGGGCGTGCGCATGCGCACCCACTCGGAAAACGCGATGGCCGTGGCACAGTGGCTGGCACAGCGCCCCGAGGTCGAGGCCGTGCACTACCCGGGCCTGGAATCGCACCCGGGGCACGAGCTGGCCAAGGCGCAGATGCGTGACTTCGGCGGCATGGTCTCGGTGCAGTTCACCGGGGGCGAGGACGCGGCGCGCACCGTGGCCGAGTCCACCCGCGTGTTCACCCTGGCCGAGTCCCTGGGCGGCATCGAATCGCTGATGAACTACCCCTCGGAGATGACCCACGCCTCGGTGAAGGGCACCGAGCTGGCCGTGCCGGTGAACCTGCTGCGCCTCTCGGTGGGCATCGAGGATGTGGCGGACCTGATCGCCGACCTCGAGCAGGCCTTCGCTAAGCTATAGGCTCGCGGCAAAACGCAGCGCGCAAGGGCCGTGGACGGGGATTCGATGCCCGTCCACGGCCCTTCGCCGTGGTGCCGTCTCATCGACGCGCGCCTATTCGGGCACGACCTTGCGCGGGGCCACCACCGGGGTGCGGGTCGCGGCGTCGTATTCCATGACCTGTTTTCCGCCGATCCACACGCGCAGGGCCCGGGACATCACGTCCAGCGGGTCCCCGCTCCACAGCACCAGGTCCGCGTCCTTGCCGGTCTCCAGCGAGCCCAGGCGCTCGGCCAGGCCCAGCACCCTCGCCGGGTTGATGGTCACGGCCCGCAGCGCCGTGACCGGGTCCAGGCCCTCCTTCACCGCCAGCGTGCACTGGTGGATCAGGAAGTTGATGGGGACCACCGGGTGGTCGGTGATGATGGAGATCTCGACGCCGGCCTCGGCGAGCCGGCGCGGGTTGGCCAGCGAGCGTCCGCGCAGCTCCACCTTGGACTTGGTGGTGAACAGCGGGCCGATGAGCACCGGCACGTTCCGCTCCGCCACCACGTCGGCGATCACGTGGGCCTCGGTGCCGTGGTCCAGGACCAGCTCGTAGCCGAACTCCGCGGCCAGGCGCAGGGCCGTGGCCACGTCGTCGGCGCGATGGCAGTGCTGGCGCCAGGGAATCTCGCGGCGCAGCACCATGCCCAGGGCCTCGAGCCGCGCATCGCGTCGGGCCGGGTCGTTGGCGGCGAGGTAGTTCTGTGCCTCGATGAACGCCTGGCGGATCACCATCGCGGTGCCCAGCCGGGTGGCGGGGGTCTTGTCCTTGGCCCCGTAGATGCGCTTGGGGTTCTCGCCCAGGGCCGACTTGATGCCGCTGGGGGCCCGCAGCACCATCTCATCGACGTAGCGCCCGTGGGTGTGGATGGCCACGGTCTGCCCGCCGATCGGGTTCCCGGACCCGGGGTTCACGTTCACGGTCGTCACCCCGCCGGACAGGGCGTCGTCGAAGCCCGGGTCGAAGGGGTCGATGGCGTCCAGGGCACGCACCGCGGCCATGTTCGGGTCGGTCATCTCGTTCACGTCGGACCCGGCCTCGTGCTCGCCCTCCGGGTGCATGCCCAGGTGGACGTGTGCGTCGATGAAACCGGGCAGCAGCCACGCACCTTCGGCATCAAAGACCGGTGTGTCCTCCGGGATCGGAAGATCGGCGCCCAGGGCGGTGATCACCGCGTCCTTGACGATGAGCGTGCCGGTGAATTTCTCCCCGGCGATGGGCACGATGAACGCATTGGTGATGGCAAAAGTACTCATGAAGGCACTCTTCCATGAATCGCCGCCCACGGACACAGCCGCAGGCGGGCACGCGTTGGCTCAGCCGGCGTTTTCCCGCTTGCGGCTCTGGCGCTCTGCCTTTCGCTGCGCGCGGGCGGCCTTGGACTGCGGGGCGAAGTGCTTGACCGTGCCCGGGCTGAAGAGCAGGGCCACGCCCACCAGCAGCAGTGCGCCGAAGATGCCCACCCGCACACCGCGGGTCAGCAGCGGGATGCCCACGATGATCCCGCACCAGATCAGCGACATCCGGCCGGCGAGCTTCCCGCGCCAGAGCTGGAAGGTGCAGAATCCGATGACCAGGCCCAGCCCGACCAGCGCGATGCCGGCGCCCCAGAAGCCCGGGGCCTCGTTGCCGGGGCGCGCGGCGGCGTTGAGGAAGAATCCGCCGGCGAACGCGAGGGCGGAAAGGGCGGCGGCGGTCCACCACCAGCGGGCGGCACGCAGCGAGGCCGGGAGCGCGGGCTTCGGGTTTTTCACGCGGCGTCCACGGGATTGTTTTCGGGCTTCTCCATGCACCGCAGGTTACCCGAAGAACGCCGCACGGCGGATTCCGTGGCGCGCCGTGCGAGGTGGCGCACCTCTTATAGGATTTATCCCATGAGCATTTCCCCCGCCATGGACCACCCCGAAGCCGAGCCCGTCGCCGTCGGCACATTGGATGCGGTGTGTGTCGTCCATGCCCTGAAGCCGGACGCCGGGGCTGTGGGCACCACGGCCATCGACAAGCGCCCGATCGACGGTCCGGTCAAGGTGCGCAAGATGGGCCTGTACGCCGACGTGCAGGTGGACCGCGAACACCACGGCGGCCACGACCAGGCGGTCTACGCCTACTCCCAGGCCGAGGCCGAACGCTGGGGCGGGGAACTGGGCAAGGAGATCCCGGCGGGATTGTTCGGGGAGAACCTGCGGGTATCCGGGATCGAGACCAGCGACGCGGTGGTGGGGGAGCGCTGGGCCATCGGCAAGGCGGTGGTCCTGGAGGTCACCAGCCCGCGGATTCCCTGCTCGACCTTCGCCCGGCACCTGGGGGAGGAGAACTGGGTTCGCCGTTTCACCGAACGCGGCGATGTCGGCTGTTTCCTGAAGGTCATCCGGACCGGGAAGATCGCTGCCGGGGATTCGGTCGCCGTGATCTCTCGGCCCGGGCACGGCGTCCGGGTGCGGGACATCTTCGTCGGGCCCACCCCGGAGCATGCCCGGCGGTTGCTGGACCACCAACAAGCCACCGGCCGGGAACTGCCGGCCAAGGTCCTGCGCACGCTGCCGGAGCCCGAAACGGGGCAGTAACCCGGGCACAAAATGTGCCATCGAGGCACATCATAGACCGGTTGTGCGGGCCGTGTGCGCAACCTCACCGGAGCAAAGTCCCCCAAGTTACGTGCGGGACGATAGTATTAGGTGTTCACTGTATCCGGCTTCCCTCGCATTCTGCCCAATTCTTGAGGCAGAAGCTCGTCGTGTGTGAGCCCGCAAAACAATGCGGGTTGTTGCTTTCATAGGGGAGTCGCCGGACCAAAGTGATTGCGTCCGATTGTGCTGCGGAACCTCGTTGATACGGGGTCTATTCCGCCCCTATGAATGAGGTAATTCTCCTTGTCTTCTGACATGCCCGAAAACCAGCCCACCGCCGAAACCAAGACCGAAGAAGATTCGATTCTCTTCACCGACCTGGGCCTCGACGGCCGCGTCCTCGCCGCCGTCTCCGACCTGGGCTACGAAAAGCCCTCCCCGATCCAGGCAGCCACCATCCCGCTGCTGCTCGAAGGCCGCGACGTCGTCGGCGTTGCACAGACCGGCACCGGCAAGACCGCCGCGTTCGCCCTTCCCGCACTGTCGAAGATGGCAGAACTTGCCGACCTCAACGGCACCGCCCGCAAGACCCAGGTCCTGGTCCTTGCACCGACCCGCGAGCTCGCGCTCCAGGTCGCCGAGGCCTTCACCTCCTACGCCAAGCACATGGGCGACTTCACCGTCCTTCCCGTGTACGGCGGATCCGCCTACGGCCCGCAGCTTGCAGGCCTGCGCCGCGGCGCCCAGGTTGTCGTCGGCACCCCGGGCCGCGTCATCGACCACATCAACAAGGGTTCCCTGGACCTGTCGGACCTGCAGTACGTGGTCCTCGATGAGGCCGACGAAATGCTGCGCATGGGCTTCGCCGAAGAGGTCGACAAGATCCTCGAGGCCACCCCGGAAGAGAAGCAGGTCGTGCTGTTCTCGGCCACCATGCCGTCCTCGATCCGCCGCATCTCCAAGCAGTACCTGCGCAACCCGCAGGAGGTCTCGGTCAAGTCGAACACCTCGACCGGCACCAACATCCGCCAGCGCTACGTGCAGGTCATGGGAGCCCACAAGCTCGATGCCATGACCCGCATCCTGGAATCGGAGTCCTCCGAAGGCGTCATCGCCTTCGTGCGGACCAAGATGGCAACCGAGGACCTGGCCGACAAGCTCAAGTCCCGCGGCTTCACCGCCGCCGCCATCAACGGCGACATCCCGCAGCAGCAGCGCGAACGCACCATCGAGAACCTGCGCGACGGCAAGATCGACATCCTGGTCGCCACCGACGTCGCGGCCCGCGGCCTCGACGTTGAGCGCGTGTCCCACGTGATCAACTTCGACATCCCGCACGACACCGAGTCCTACGTGCACCGCATCGGCCGCACCGGCCGTGCCGGCCGCTCGGGCGACGCGATCCTGTTCATGACCCCGCGCGAAAAGTACTTGCTGCGTGCCATCGAGAAGGCCACGCGCCAGTCGGTGGAGCTCATGCACCTGCCCAGCGTCGACGCCGTCAACGACAAGCGCCTGGCCAAGTTCGCCGACCAGATCGGCGAGACCATCTCCTCGCAGGACCTGACGGTCTTCCGCAACCTGGTGGAAAAGTACTCCGCCGAGCACGAGGACATCACCGAGGTCGAGATCGCCGCGGCGCTGGCCCACATGGCACAGGGCGGCCGCCCGCTGCTCATGCAGGAACTCCCGGTTGCCCCGGCCAAGCAGGCACGCCTGGCCAGCGGCGGACGTGACGGCTTCAACTCCCGCGGCCCGTCCCGCGCCCTGACCGAAGGCAACGCCACCTACCGCCTCGCGGTGGGCCGTCGCCAGCGCGTCATGCCCGGCTCCATCGTTGGCGCACTTGCCAACGAAGGCGGCCTGACCTCCGCCCAGATCGGCGGCATCGACATCCGTGCCGACCACACCCTGGTGGAACTGCCGGCAGACCTCTCCTCGGAGCAGCTGCGCTCGCTCTCCCGCACCCGCATCGGCGGCGAGCTGATCCACCTCGAGCTGGACAACGGCCGCAGCCCGAAGTCCGACCGCGAAGGTGGCCGCGAAGGCGGCTACCAGGGTGGCGGACGCGGCGGCTACGGCGGAGGCCGTGGCGGTGGCGGCGGCTACCAGGGTGGCGCACGCAGCGGTGGCGGCGGTGGCTACCGCGGTGGCAACGACCGTCGCACCGAGGGTGGTTCCACCGAAGGCGGCCGTGGCGGCTACGACCGCAACGCCGGTGGCGAGCGCGGCGGATACCGCGGCAACGCCGGTGGCGGAGAGCGCAGCTTCGGCGGCTCCTCGCGCAAGCCCCGCACCGCCGGTGGCACCGGTGGCCCGCGTCGTCGCGACTACTAAGCACTGAATAGACAATGACCCCCGGTGGGGGCGTGATCCTGGAAGCAGGGGCACGCCGCCGCCGGGGGTCTTGTTGTTTACCGCCGGCATCCGCATTGGTTGGTAGGCTCCGGGCATGGACACCCAACCACCGGTCTTCGATGCCGCGGCCAGCACCCGGCCCACCACGCGCCTGGTCCCCGGCTCCGCGGCCGATCTTGCCGCGGAGGTCGAGCTGGTGGGCATCAGGCATTATCCGGGCTACGAGGACTTCGCCGCCTATGCCCGGAACCAGGGCGAGGACCCGGTGCGGCTGGCCCGCGACATGGCGGCACTGTTGCATTTCATCCACGACCACCGGCAGGCACTGGAGCCTGCGGGCCGCTTGCGGCTGGCCGCGGAGATCTTCCTGGGCAACGCCGTGGCCCAGGGTAGGGAGGATGCCGGGTGGCAATCAACGACTCCGGGGCAGATGATGGTCGGCGCGTTCGACCGGTTCTATGATCCGCGGATGATGATCGATGCCGTGGCCCGGGGCGGTGGCCAGGCGGTGGAGCGGGCCGCGGTGCTGCTGGACGAGTGGTTTGCCCAGGTTGTGCCTAAGCTGGCGCCGCTCAATCCGGTTCCGCGCCCCCTCGAGGCCGTGCCCACTCCATACCGGCGCCCGCTTCTGGAGCAAGCCGTCTACCGCGACGAGGGCGGCGTCGTCATCGACTACGGACGCCGCTGGACGGACGGGGAAACCCCGGAAGCCAGCTACGAACGCATCAGCCACCCCGAGCGCTTTGCCGAGCTGGGTCGGATCGTGTTGGCGCTGGCCGCACACCTCGAGGACACCTATGAACTGCGGCGCGAGGATGCGGAACCGGAGGACGGCACGCGCATCACCCTGGTTCCCGCGGACCCCCTGGCCGCAACCATGCGCCTCGAGTCGAGAACCGAAGGGAGGCAACCGACCGTGCGGGTCTTCGCCGGTGTCGCGCACGACTTCGTTCTTCCCGCCTGCGGCTGCGATGCCTGCGACGAAACGCTGCAAAGTGCCGGCGACGAACTGGAGACCCTGGTGCTCGGCGTCGCGGCCGGGGGATTCGCTGAGCGCATATACGACGTCGGCGGCCAGCCTTGGCTCCAATTCCGGCTGGTCTCGCCCGACGGGAGCTCAACCCGTGGCGGGGAAGGTGTCGCCGGACCGGACGTGGACCTTGACGCGGCCAGAAGCATGCTGGAAAAGGTGCCCGGTGGCTGGCACCCGTGGCCATTGCGGGCACTGCCGTGAAGGGTGCTGCCACCGGCTGCCCCGTGACCCGAAAAGCCCCGGTGATTTAGGTCACCGGAACCTGTCGCCAATCGGTGTCTGACCTGCCCCTTCCGGCCACTTTTGTGTGGTCGGTCACAAAGTGGCATCCCGATTTCACAGCGCAGAAAATTGCTGGTAGAGTTCTTACTCGTTGCCCCCCTAGCTCAGTGGTAGAGCGCGTTCTTGGTAAGAACGAGGTCACCGGATCGATTCCGGTGGGGGGCTCTGAATGGAATGGCCCGCGTCTTAGTCGGCTCGAAAGAGAATCGGACGCGGACGCGGGTTTTACCATTCGTGGCGGCTTAGCTCAGCTGGTTAGAGCGCACGACTCATAATCGTGAGGTCCCGGGATCGAGTCCCGGAGCCGCTACAGATTGATCCCCGTCTTCCTGGTGAAGGCGGGGATTTTTTGTGCGCCCGCAATGCGCCGCTGGAAACCGGCCGGGGGGGTGCATCCAGTCTGTCGCGAAGGACGAGCGACGCTTGACCTTCGGGGCGGACGAAACCAGACTTAAAGGACATCAATCCTCGGCGAGGAGATAGGCCATGGGGATTCGGAAGCGCCCGCTGGACCGCTACTACGTCCAGCCATTTGGCCTCGAGCGCCAGGCGTGGCCGCTCACGGCCAAGGAAGCTGCGCGCCTGCTTGGGTGCGTCGCCGCGACCTGCATTGTGGTCTCCCTGGTTGCAGCCAAAATGCTGGCCTTTCTGCGTCCTGACTCGGCCGCCGCCGTGTTCGTGCCGTTCTTCACGTTTGTGCTGCTGCTGATTCCCGCGCTCCATGTGGTGCACAGGATCTTGCGGCCCACCGATGCCGAGATCGCCAGACGCTGGGAATTCATGATGGCCCATCCGGACGACTACCCCGATGTGTCGCACCCGTCGCCATAGCCCGGAGGGGGGCGGTAAGTGCTTGGGGCACTCGCCCTTTCGCCTGGGCCGGTAGCCGGTTTGGTGCGTGGGCGGGTCGGCGACGAGCTGGGATGCCAAGCCGCGTCGCAAAACAAGCCCGGGCCCGGACCTGTCGGAAACAGCGTCCCGCCGTGAATCGGCTGGGAAAAGCGCGTGGCCGGGCCGTGACGGGCTGTGGGAACACCGCGATGCCATAGGGTGGTGCGGTGATTCCACTTGCAAATTTGCAGGCAACGCTTGCCGCAGCACTCGTTCGGCCCAGCACCGCCAGTTTTCTGCCGGACTGGCTGAATCCCGATGTCTTCCTTCGCGATCCAGCGCTCGGCCCCTGGGTGATCCTGCTCATCTGCGGCATCGTGTTTGCCGAGACCGGGCTGCTGGTCGGATTCTTCCTGCCCGGCGACTCCATGCTCTTCACCGCAGGGCTGCTGGTCGCCACGGGGACCTTGGATGTCAACCTGCCGATGTTTGCGGCCCTCATATTTGTTTCGGCCTTTGTCGGGGACCAGACCGGCTACCTCATTGGACGCAAGGCCGGGCCGCCGATCTTCAACAAGCCCGATTCACGCCTCTTTCGCCAGGAATACGTGGAGAAGGCACACGCGTTCTTCGAACGGTTCGGTGGACGGGCCGTGGTGCTGGCACGCTTTGTGCCCATCGTCAGGACTTTCGTTCCCGTCATCGCTGGCGTCGCGCGCATGAGCTACCGGGTCTTTGTCCTGTACAACTTGCTCGGTGCCCTGCTGTGGGGTGTCGGAGTGACATTGCTGGGATTCTGGCTGGGCCAGTATGAATGGGTCGGGGAGAACATCGACCTGATCTTCATCGTCATTGTGCTCTTGTCGGTCATTCCGATCGGCGTTGAAATGATCATGGCCGGCCGACGCAAGAGGGCCGCCGGATAGGAAGCGGCTAGGGATTCGCCATGGGGCCGAATCCGCGGCGGGGCGGGAGCTGTCTTCGATTTCGTTGCCCTCCCGGCCGTGGAGCAGGCAGCGCAAGGCGGAGCAGGGGGCGTCGCCCGGTCCGTGGCCGGGCCGGCGCAGGACCGGCGAAAGTGTGGCATTGGTCATGTGGGCGGTTTTCGATGTGCATTTTGCATCGGTTATTGGGTAGAGTATTTTCTCGTTGCCCCCCTAGCTCAGTGGTAGAGCGCGTTCTTGGTAAGAACGAGGTCACCGGATCGATTCCGGTGGGGGGCTCGGAAAAAGAAACCGCGGTTGCGCCCAGGAAATGGGTGCAACCGCGGTTTTTTATTTGGCTTTTGGACCGCTACTTCCGCAGCGAGGTGTTTCCGCTGACCCGGGAAACTATCCGGTCGATGAGGATTCCCAGGCCGATGGCCACGGCCACTGCCACAACGATTCCCAACAGATGGTGTTCCTCGAACCATTGCCCGGCAAGGACCCCGATCAGAACCGAATAGGTAGCCCATCCGAGGCTGGAAAAACACGTCAGGATGATGAAGGTCCGGTGGGGGAATCGTGTCGCCCCTGCCACTAGGTTGACCGCGACACGGCCAATGGGAACGAACCGGGCGACCAGGATCAGGGACACCGGGCGAAGCCGCAATTCATAGCCGGCCCAGGCAAAGGCATGCTGGAGCCGTTTCCGACGCATCCAGGAAAACTTGTCGGTGCCGATGGACCGTCCCAGAAGGTACGCCACGTTGTCACCGACGAAGGCTCCGAGTCCGGCTACCACTCCCAGGATCCATGGATTCGGATTCCCTTGTGTGGGCACCAAGGAGGCCAACGCCACGACCAGCGATTCGCTGGGGACCGGTGGAAAGAACCCATCAATTGCGCAAAAGAGGAAGATCATCAGATACGAAAGTGGGTTTCCGGCAGCGGCAAGGATGAAGCCGCTTAGGGCGTCCAAGGCGGTGGAAATAGAGTCCAAAAGCGTTCCTGTTCATCGAATGTCCCGGGCCCCCAAGAGTGAATTCGAGCGTCCACTTCCAAGGCTAACGACGTCACTTCCCTTTTCCTACTTTGGCACCCGCCGCGATCAATCCGACGGTTCACATGGGTTGCCCGATAGGATTGACGAAGTGCGAAAGCCGCAATCATGTGTGCCCGACCTCCTGGGCGGGACTCTTTGGGGTCATTCGCTCTCGACGACCATGACCCTTCAGGAGAGGACGAAGCACATGCCGAAAGCGGACTTCAACCAAGAGTTCCCGACCCGTGCTTCACTGCGGCGCGCTCGCGAAGCCGAACTGGCTGCGCAGCAAAAGACCAAGGAAGAACCGAAGAAGGCTGTCTCAAAGCCTGGCGAAGTTGATGAATTCGATGCCGTTCCCGAAGCCGCGGTAAGCCCGGCTACGGCGAGCAGGCAGGCCACTGCCGCTCCGGTGCAATCACCGGGAGCAACAAGTGCGAAAACCGCGCCCACAGCCGCCTCGGTCAGCGGTGTCTCCAATACGCCACCGGCAAAGCCGGGTCCGGTAACGCCGGGAAATGTGAAGCCTGCGTCCGCACCGGCCAAACCAGTACCGACAACGGCCGCCGATACCAAGAGCGCGGACAAGCCTGCGGGTGGTGTGCCGCCGGCCGTCCCGAAGCCCGACCCGAAACCGGCGCCAACCGCGGCCAAGCCTGCTTCACCCGCATCCGTGGCCAAGCCTGCTGCACCCTCATCCGCGCCGAAGCCGGCCGCCACCGCGGCACCGGCCGCCAAGCCTGGCGCACCTGCACCTGCACCTGCACCTGCAACTGCGGCCGCGGCGAAGCCTGCCGCTACCGTTGCACCGGCGGCGAAGCCCGCTGCCCCTGCGGCGAAACCCGCCGCTACCGTTGCGCCGGCCGCCAGGCCTGTCGCACCCGCTTCCGCGGCGAAGCCGTCCGCCGCTGCGGCACCGGCCGCCAAGCCCGCTGCCCCTGCACCTGCTTCCGCGGCGAAACCTGCCGCAACCGTGGCACCGGCCGCCAAGCCTGGCGCACCCGCATCCGCGGCGAAGCCGGCAGTAACACCCGCACCGGCCAAAACGGGGACCCCCGCACCTGCCGCAAAGCCGGCGGCAGCCGCCAAACCCGCCGCCGCTGCACCGAAGCCCGCCGTTCCGGCCGCCAAGCCGACTCCCGTTCCGGCCCCGAAGCCTGCACCGGCAGCAACGAAGCCGTCGAGCGCCCCTGCGTCCCAGCCCGCTCCGGCGGCTGCCGCATCCGTCCCTCCCGCAGCTGCCACGAAGCCTGCGGACCCCAAGCCCGCAGCCGCCGCTGCGGCACCGGCAGCCAAGTCGGCCGATTCGGCCGCGGCAGAAGACCTCTCGACTCCGGAAGGCCGACGCCAGGCCTTCCGGGAAATGAACCCGGCTGCCGGAACCCGCGACACGTTCCTGCGCCCCGAGGACGAGACAACATTCCGTGCAGAGCGCGGCTTCCGCGGCTTCCTCTCGCGCCTGGGCTTCAACATGGAGCCCTCGGCCGAGGAAGTCGAGGAGCGCAATTGGCGCCGCACCGTGGGCACCCGGCTGACCGAGTCCAAGACCATCTCCGTGGTCAACGGAAAGGGCGGGGCCAACAAGACCCCCACCGCCGTCCTGCTTTCCGCGGTCTTTGGCCGCAACACCGGTGACCCGGTCCTGGTCTGGGACAACAACGGAACCCGCGGAACCCTGGGATGGCGCACCGTCCAGGGGCCCCACACCGCCCACTCCATGGACCTGCTGTCCGCCGCACCCCGGCTCAAGGAGGTCAAGGTCGGGGATCCGGTGATCCACGACTACACGCACTACCAGCCGGAAGACTGCTACAGCGTGCTGCGCACCGACCCGACCCTGCTTGCCAGCGAGCAATTCGTCAACGCCGCGGACTTCGACGCCCTGCACGGGATCGTCTCGCGGTTCTTCGCCCTGACCATCGTGGACTCGGGCAACGACGAGTCGGCCGAACGCTGGATGCGCATGATCGACCACACCGACCAGCTGGTCATCGCCAGCACCACGGTGGAGGAACACGCCGAGGCTGGGGCCCTGCTCCTGGAGGCGCTGGCCAAGCGCGGCGGGCACTACGCGGAGCTGGCCAAGAACGCCGTCGTGATCGTGTCCCAGCACCAGCCGCACGGCAACCGGGAGCAGCTTGACCGCATTGCCCACGGTTTCCGCCGGCTGGCACGCTCCGTCGTGACCGTTCCCTACGACGCGGCGCTGGTCAAGGGGCAGATCCGCTTCGAGGGATTGCGTCCGGCAACACGCCGCGCCTGGCTCCACGCCACCGCAGCGGTGGCCGGGGCATTGCACGACTGAGTTGGAGAACCCCGCGCTGCTGTGCCGCGGCATCCGGTGGCCCGCATCCCCGGGTAGCCCGCGCCTGGCGCTCGACGACGCCGAACACCGGGGCCACGACGCGGCCCTGGATCCGGGCACGCGGCTCGGCTTCACGGTGCTGCCCGGGCGCTGGTGCCTGGGCCACCAACTGATCCAGGACCGGACCCACCGCACCCTGGTGCCCTGTCCGGATCAGGCGCTGGTCGCCACCGGCACCCAGTGCACCGCCTGCGAGGCAGCCGACCAGTCCCGGGCCATGCACGACTTCCACCGCTCCGGACGTGCCAGCCCGGGCCTGCGCGACTACCTGGACCAGCCCCACTGGCTCTACGTGGCGACCTTCGCGACGGGGACCACCAAGATCGGCACCGCGGCGGGCCCCAGCAAGTGGCGGCGCCTGGCCGAACAGGGGGCGATCAGCGCCCGCTATGTCGCCTGGTGTCCCGACGGGGCGAGCGTGCGGATCCTGGAGGATCTGGTGACCGGCCGGCTGGGGCTCACCCAGCAGGTGCGGGCCAACTCCAAGGTTCGCGGCCTGCTGGAAAGCCATGACACGTCGGCACGGATCGATGCCCTGAACGCGACGAGCGCGGATTCGGTGCGCTCCCTCCTCGCCGGGCTCGGCCCCGGGATCCTGGCAGGCTCGCGTGTCGTGGAGGAAACCTGGAAGGCCCCCGATGCGGGACGGGAGCTGCTGGAGGGCTTCGACGCCCAGGCCCTGCAGCCTTACCCGGCTTCCCTGGCCGAAGCGGCCCACGGCTTCGAGGTGGCGGCGGTCTCCGGGCAGGTCCTGGGCGTGCGGCTGGGCGGGCAACCAGAGATCTTCGTGGCGAACGGCGCGCTGCTCAAGGGGCGCAAGCTCGCCCTGGGCGACTATGTGACCGATTCGCCGCCGGTGCAGGGCGCCCTGTTCTGACTGGATTTGCCGTGCTGAATTAGTATTGAGTCATGACCAACACCCCCTGGGAAGCCTCGTCCGGGCTCTACAAGAAATTGACCTTCGGTTCGATGGCGGTTTCCGGCACGGGCATCGTCCTGGCCCTCATTGGCGCCAACACCCACAACCGCCCGCTGATGTACACCGCAATGGGCATCATCGGCATCGGGCTGGTGGCCCACGTCATCGGGCTGGTGGTGCGGGCCCGCGACGCCAGGGCCTGGCGCGTCTCCCAGGGCCTGGTTCCGGCCAGGGCGCCCCGGCGCGCGAAGAACGCGCCCCAAGACACCCCCTAGCAGTCCCCGGCGGCCCCGACGGCGGGTCCCGCCTGCCCTTGCCCACACGCCTCAACTCGTCCCACACAGGAGCGACACACCGATGAGCATCAATCCCGAACTGGCGGGCCGGACCTACCCGGCCCAGGACCCCTACGTGGTGGGCCGCGAAAAGATCCGCGAATTCGCGGCGGCCGTCAAGGCCACCCACCGGGCGCACTACGACTTGGACGCCGCGGCCGAACTCGGCCACAAGGACCTGCTGGCCCCGCCGACCTTCGCCATCATCGTGGCGCAGAAGGCCGATGCCCAGCTCATCGCCGACCCGGCCAGCGGCATCGACTTCTCCCGCGTGGTCCACGCCGACCAGCGCTTCACCCACCACCGGCCGATCGTCGCCGGCGACGAGCTGCTGGCAGAACTGCACGTGGACACCGTGCGCCCCATGGGCGGCGGGGCCATGATCACCACCCGCTCCGAAATCAGCACGGTGTCCGGCGAACAGGTTGCCACCACCGTTTCCTCGCTCCTGGTACGCGGAGAGGACCAGTAATGATCGACTTCGACACCCTTGAAAAGGGCCAGCCCATCGGCGCCACCACCGTCTTCGTGAATCGCGCCGACCTGGTGCGCTACGCCGGGGCCTCGGGGGACTTCAACCCCATCCATTGGAACGAGCGCTTCGCCACCGAGGTCGGGCTGCCTGGCGTCATCGCCCACGGCATGTTCACCATGGGGGCGGCCGTGCAGCTGGTTTCCGACTGGGCGGGGGATCCCGGGGCAGTCATCGACTACCAGACCCGCTTCACCAAGCCGGTCCCGGTGGCCGACCCGGACGGGTCCAACCCCTCCGATTTCGAGGGCACCGCCATCGAGATCAGCGGCGCCGTCGGGGCGCTGGACGCCGAGGCCCGCACCGCGCGCGTTGACCTGACGGTCAGCGTCGAGGGCACCAAGGTGCTCGTCAAGGCCCAGGCCGTGGTGCAACTCTGAAACCAGCACCCCAACCCGCATCGCCCGCCCCCGCCGGGCGTCGGGGCAACCCCGAGGTCCGGCCCTGGCGCAACGGCGTGCTGGCGCTGTACCTGGCCTCCGGGCTGATGCTGGCCACGCTGGTCTCCCGGCTGCCCTCGGTGCGCGACGCGCTGGGGCTGAGCCACGGGGAGGTGGGCCTGCTGCTGCTGTGCATGACGGCCGGCTCCTTCGCCTCGGTCTCGGTCTCCGGGTTCGTGGTCATGCGACTGGGATCCAAGCGGACCCTGGTGCTGGCCGCGTCACTGACCGCCGTGGCGCTGGCCCTGGTGGGCGTCGCGGCGGCCGGGTTCCACTCGCTGGTGCTCACCGGGACGGCACTGGGACTCCTGGGCGCGGGCAACGCCGCCTGGAACGTGTCCTCCAACGTGCAGGGCGCCGCCATGGAACGGGCCCTGGGCGTGCCGATCATGCCGGTGCTGCACGGCTTCTTCTCCGTGGGCACGGTGCTGGGCGCAGCGGCCGGGGCACTGGGCGCGGCGCTGCATTTGTCCATTTCCTGGCACTTCGCGGCCATGTCCGCGGCCGTGCTGGCCATCATCTTCACCGGCACCAGGGCCTTTAGGCCCGACGCCTCAAACGCCGGCAGCGGGCACTCCAACAAGTCGCTGCTGGCCGACGCCTGGCGCGAACCGCGCACGCTGGTGCTCGGCGTGCTGGTCCTCGGCATGGCGCTGGCCGAGGGCGCGGCGGGGGACTGGGTAGCCCTGGCCCTGTCCGACGGCTACGGGGCCATCAACTCCGTGGGTGCCATCGGCTACGGGGTCTTCGTCGCCGCGATGACCCTGGCCCGGCTCGGCGGCGGGCTGGTCCTGGCCCGGCTCGGGCGCGTGGTGGTCATCCGGATCTCCGCGGCTTCCACCCTGGCCGGCCTGCTGCTCTTCGTCTTCGGCCCTTCGCTGCACACTGCCTTCGCGGCCCTGGTCTTCTGGGGCCTGGGGGTGGCGCTGAGCTTCCCGGTGGCGATGACAGCTGCGTCGGATGACCCGATGCGCGCCGCCGCCCGGGTCTCGGTGGTCTCCACCATCGGCTACGGCGCCTTCCTGGGCGGGCCTCCGCTGTTGGGCCTGCTGGCGGACCGTGTCGGGCTGCTGCACGCCCTGGGCTACGTGGGCATCCTCGTGGTCATTTCCTTCTTCCTGGCCCCGGCCGCCGGTCCCCGCAGGGCCGCCGCCGTGGCGGCACCCGCAACCACCACCACCGAACCCTAAGGCGCAAACCACCGTGAACACCCACCTGCTGGCACCCCTGACCACCACCGGCGTTGGCGGCCCCGCCGCCGGCTTCGTGCGCGCGAGCACAAAGGCGGGCATCGTGGCCGCCGTGGCCGCGGCGCAGGACGCAGGGGAGGACCTGCTGATCCTGGCCGGGGGCTCCAACTTGGTCATCGACGACGCCGGGTACCCCGGCACGGTGCTGCAGATCGCCACCGAGGGCGTGGCGATCGGCGACGCGCTTCCCGACGGGCGCGTGCGCGTGGACATCGCCGCAGGGCACCCGTGGGACGACGCCGTCGCCCAGACCCTGGCCGCAGGGCTCTCGGGACTCGAGGCCCTGTCCGGGATTCCCGGTTCCGCCGGGGCCACCCCGGTGCAAAACGTCGGCGCCTACGGCTCCGAGGTCGCCCACACGCTGCTCGGGGCCACGGTCTACGAGCGCGCGACCGGGAAAACCACCGACTTCGACAACGCAGCGCTGGGCTTCGGCTACCGCGACTCGCTGCTCAAGCGCACCACCGTCAACGGCTCGCCCGCGTTCGTGGTGCTCTCGGTGTCCTTCGCGCTGGAACGCCGGGACGACTCCGCGCCGATCCGCTACGCGGAGCTGGCCCGCACCCTCGGCGTGGCCGCGGGCGAGCGCGCCGACGCCGCGGCGGTGCGCGCCAAGGTGCTTGAATTGCGTGCCTCCAAGGGCATGGTGCTGGACAAAGAGGACCGCGACACCTACTCCACCGGTTCCTTCTTCACCAACCCGGTCGTGCCCGCCTCCGTGCTGGAGGTGCTGCCGGAAGGCGCCCCGAACTTCCCGGTGGACACCCCGGGGATGGTCAAGCTCTCGGCGGCGTGGCTGATCGACAAGGCGGGGTTCGCCAAGGGCTACGGGCTTCCCGGCACCCCGGGGGAGTCGGTCGCCGGCGGGCGGGCGGCCCTGTCCACCAAGCACACGCTGGCCATCACCAACCGCGGGGACGCATCCAGCGCCGACATCCTGGCCATCGCCCGCGCCGTGCGGGCAGGGGTCCTGGACCGCTTCGGCATCGAACTGCACAACGAACCCCTCTTGATCGGCTGCGCCCTGTAGGGAATCCTTGGGAACACCATGGCCTTGATCCCGGCAGCCCTCACCAGCACGCAACGCAACGCCGTGGCGCGCCTGCGCCTGGCCGCGCAGGGGCTGCTGCCCAGGATCCCGGCCGCGACCCTTCCGGTCCCGGCGGCCACGCCCGCGGACGTGGTCGCCGCGCTGGGCATGATGCAGGCCCAGGACCTGCCCCAGGCCTGCTGGGGCGTGGGGGTCCGCCTGCCCGGCGCCGGGCTCGGTGCGATCCATGCGGCCCTGGCCGACGGGTCCGTCATCCGCTGTTGGGGCGCCCGCGGCACGCTGATGCTCATCGATCCGCGGCTGCACGGTGCGCTGCTGGCCGTGACCGCGCAGCGGATGAACGCCAAGATGGCCGGCACCCGGGCGCAGGAAGACATCACCGAGGCCGAAATAAAGCGCCTGGCAGAAGTGGCCCGTGAGCGCTGCGCAGGGACCGGCGCCACGCGCGCCGAATTGCTCAGGGCCTTCGAGGATTCCGGATCGAGCATCGAGGGGCAACGCGGCTACCACCTGATCGTGGCCGTGAGCCTGCGCGGGGTCATCGTCCAGGGCCCCATGGAGCCGGGAAGCGAGACCCGGCAGCTGTTCATGGCCGCCGGGTCCTGGCTTCCGGACGGCGGGCAGCCTCCCGACGCCGGCGAGGCGCTGGCCACGCTGGTGCGCGGATACTTCGAATCCCACGGCCCCGCGACCGTCGCCGACTGCGCGTGGTGGCTCGGCCTGCCCCTGACCCCGGTGCGTGCCGCCGTGGCGGCGCTGGACCCGGTGCTGGGCAGCACGGAACTGGGCGGGACCACCTACCTTTTTGCCGATCAGCACCGGGAGCGCTGGGAGCAACCGCCGGGGGCACGCAGCGTTCTCGCGCTGCCCGGGTTCGACGAGTTCCTGCTCGGCTACCGGGACCGCTCGGTGGCCCTGCCGGAGGAACACTCGCAGGTGGTGACGCCGGGAAAGAACGGGATCTTCCTGCGCACCGTGGCCGCCGGCGGGCAGATCGTCGGCACGTGGGAGCTTGCCGGTGCGGGCACGGCCCGTGCGGGGCGCTTCGTTCCCTTCGGGCCGGAGCCCGGGGAAGGCCGCGCCCGGCAGATCGCCGCCCGCATCGAGGAATACCTGCGGTTCAGGAACGGCTGATCCGGCCGCGGCCATGCGTCCGCGCCCCGGGGACCGCCCGGTGGGCACGAAAAAGCCGGCCGCCGCCCCCCCGCCCCCGCAACGGGGTAAGGGGGCAACGACCGGCCGTGGGCCTTCGGACCGAGGGCGGGTGCCCGGGTTAGAGGCGGCCCTGTGCGATGGCCAGCATGCGGCGCAGCGGCTCGGCGGCACCCCAGAGCAACTGGTCGCCCACGGTGAACGCGGAGATGTAGTTCGGTCCCATTTCGAGCTTGCGGATGCGTCCCACCGGGATGTCCAGGGTGCCCGAGGCTGCGACCGGGGTCAGCGCGTCGACGGTGGCTTCCTTGGTGTTCGGAACCACCTTGGCCCACTCGTTGTCTGCGGCCAGCAGCGACTCGATCTCGGAAACCGGCAGGTCCTCGGTGAGCTTGAGGGTCAGCGCCTGGGAGTGCGAGCGCATGGCGCCGATGCGGACGCACAAGCCGTCCACGACGACCTTGTTGGCCTCGGTGTTGCCCAGGATCTTGTTGGTCTCGACCCCGGCCTTCCACTCTTCCTTGGACTGGCCGTTGCCCAGATCGGCATCGATCCACGGGATCAGCGAGCCGGCCAGCGGCACGCCGAACTGGGTGGCGTCCAGGCCGCCGCGCTGTGCGGCGAGGACCTTGCGGTCGATCTCGAGGATCGCGGAGGCCGGGTCGTCAAGCTCGGAGGCGACGTGGTTGTTGATGTCGCCGAACTGGGTCAGCAGCTCGCGCATGTGCCGGGCGCCGCCGCCGGAGGCCGCCTGGTAGGTCATCGAGGTGCCCCATTCGACCAGGCCGTTGGTGAACAGCCCGCCCAGGCCCATGAGCATGCAGGAGACGGTGCAGTTGCCGCCCACGAAGTCCTTGGTGCCGTTGCCCAGCGACTTGTCGATCACGTTGCGGTTGATCGGGTCCAGAACGATCACCGAGTCGTCGTTCATGCGCAGCGTGGAGGCGGCATCGATCCACAGGCCGTCCCAGCCGCGCTTGCGCAGGTCCCCGTGGACCGCGGAGGTGTAGTCCCCGCCCTGGGCGGTGACAATGATCGGCAGCTTGGCCAGGGTGTCAAGATCGTAGGCGTCCTGCAGTGCGGGTGCACCCTCGGCGAAGGCCGGGGCGGAGCCGCCTGCATTGGAGGTGGAGAAGAACACGGGGTCGAGGTTCGCGAAGTCGCCTTCGTCCTGCATGCGTTGCATCAGGACGGAGCCGACCATGCCGCGGTAACCGACAAAGCCAACGGAAGAAGTCATGCATCCAGCTTAAGGGGTTCGGGGCCCGCACGGGGATTCGGTTACGCGCCGCGGCCAAACGGTGCGGCCCCAAACGCCAAGCGCCCCTTGCACGGACCAGGTCCGTGAAGGGGCGCCGCACCCGCGCATCGCGCGGGGATCCGGTCGTGCTATTTGCCGTCGTCCGCCAGCAGGGCCTTGCGCATGCCCACCAGCTTCAACGAGCCGAAGGCGAAGACCTGGGTGAAGACCAGCAGCAGCACCAGGCCCATGATCTTCGAGCCGGTGAGGACCATGAAGAGGCCCAGTCCGGCGAAGATCAATGCGAAGAGCGGGAAGAGCATGTAGCCGAGCACGAAGAGTCCCTCGGGGCTGGTCTTCAGCGCCTTGAAGGCTTCCTTCATGCCTTCTTCTCCCACGCCTCGACGCGGTACTGGGTGCCGTTGGCCGCGGTGAGCCAGCCGGAATCCGGCTCCGAAAGCGACTTGCTCCAGCCACCATCCAGGGCCGGGGCACGGGTGTCGCCCTTCGGGGAGGCGTTGATGACGGTCTTGACCGCGAGGTGGGCCTGGCCGGCGAACATCGAGTAGATCTCGCCGCCGCCGATGATCCAGATTTCCTGCGCGCCCTCGGCCGCGCGGGCGGCCTTGAGGGCTTCCGCGGTGGTGGCGACGGGCACCGCTCCGGCGCTGCGCAGCGTGGCGTGGCGTGCGACATCGCGGGTGATCACGATGTTGGTGCGTCCGGGCAGCGGGCGGAACTTCTCCGGGAATGATTCCCAGGTCTTGCGTCCCATGATCACCGGGTGGCCGTTGGTGGTGGCCTTGAAGTGCGCCAGGTCCTCGGGCAGGGACCACGGCATGGTGCCGTTGGCGCCGATGACGCGGTCCGCGGCCTCGGCCCAGATCATGCCGATGCGTTCGGGGGCGGTGGTTTCGGCGCGGTGTCCGGCGCTCTGGTTGGAATTGCTCATACGGCGATGGGGGCCTTAATCGTCGGGTGGTGTTGGTAGTCCTCGATCACGAAGTCTTCCAGCGTGTAATCGAAGATGGAATCGGGGGTGCGCGTGATGCGCAGGCGCGGGTATGGGTAAGGCTCGCGGGAGAGCTGCTCGGTGACCTGCGCGACGTGGTTGTCGTAGATGTGGGTGTCCCCGCCGGTCCACACGAACTCGCCGGGTTGAAGGCCGAGCTGGTCGGCCATCATGCAGGTGAGCAGCGCGTAGGAGGCGATGTTGAACGGGACGCCCAGGAACATGTCGGCGCTGCGCTGGTAGAGCTGGCAGGAAAGCTTGCCGTCCGCCACGTAGAACTGGAAGAACGCGTGGCAGGGCGGCAGCGCCATGTTCTCGATCTCGGCGACGTTCCAGGCCGAGACGATGTGCCGGCGCGAATCCGGGTTGGCGCGCAGCGAGTCCATGACCTGGGTGATCTGGTCGATGTGGCGCCCGTCCGCGGTCGGCCAGGAGCGCCACTGGACGCCGTAGACCGGGCCCAGCTCGCCATTGTCATCTGCCCATTCGTCCCAGATCTTCACGCCGTTTTCGCGCAGGTAGGAGGTGTTGGAGTCCCCGCGCAGGAACCAGAGCAGCTCCACGGCCACCGACTTGAAGTGGACGCGCTTGGTGGTGATCAGCGGGAAGGAATCCGACAGGTCGAAGCGCATCTGGCGGCCAAAAACACTGGAGGTTCCGGTGCCGGTGCGATCACCCTTGGCGGTGCCGTGGGCTAGTACGTCGCGGAGCAGGTCCTCGTAAGGGGTTGGAATCGTCACTGGTCCAGTCTAGACGGTGGCGGGAGAAGTGCAGCGGACGCCGGTACCCAATAGGCTCCCAAAGGGGCTCGCAACGTGCCGGGACCGGTTTGAACCGGCGTCCGCCCGCGGGCCGGAGCCTTGATGTGATTCCCGGCTCGCGGGCGCGTCGGCGTGGGGTGGGCGTTCCGTCTCATCCAAGGTCGACCAATTCCGATTTCGCGTCGACCGCTCCAAGATGACCGCTCCAAGACGACTTGCCACGGCTTCGGCCGCCTAACACGATCGGCCACCGGGCAGCCGGTCGAGCTTCGCCTCTGGTGCCGGTCCCGCAGCTTTGGTAGCTTTCAACGCATGGCCATCAAACTTGAGAACGTCGGAATTGCCGTTCGCGACCTTGAAGAGGCAATCGCCTTTTTCACCGATCTCGGCCTGACGGTCATCGGGCGCGACACGGTCAGCGGCGAATGGACCGACACCGCCGTCGGCCTTGACGGAAACCACGCCAACATCGCGATGCTCCAGACCCCGGACGGTCATGGTCGACTCGAACTTTTCGAATACATCCATCCCGAAGCGATCGAGTCGAACCCGACTCGTCCCAACGACATCGGCATGCACCGCGTGGCCTTCTCGGTAGACGACATAGACAAGTCACTCGAGGTAGCCGCAAAGCACGGATGTTATCCGCTACGCGGTGTGGCGAACTATCAGGACGTCTATAAACTCACGTACCTCCGTGGCCCCAGCGGAATCCTCGTGATGCTCGCAGAGGAACTGAAGAAGACCGACACCTGAATCGACTCGATCGACTTAGACGTTACATTCGACTTTCGCTCCGACACGCAACAAGGCAGAGATCCGGATGCTGCAAGCCCCAGCCCCAGCCACAGGCCGGGGTCCGCGGCGTGTATGAGCATGGTGGAAGGCGCGGAGTCGCTGTACTCGTCGGAGTTGGTGCCGTCCGGGTTGTCCCACAGGTTCGCCGTGCCGAATCGTTGCCCGGTGGCCGCGCCGGCCTCAGGCCAGCAGGTCGTTGTATTCCGGGTAGCGTCGCAGGTAGTCCTGCACGTAGGTGCACTCGGGAATGATTTTCAGCCCGCGCTCGCGCATCTGTTCGAGCACCAGCGTGACCAGCGCCCGGGCAAAGCCGCGGCGGCCGTATTCCTCGTTGATGATGGTGTGCTGCAGCGTTGCGGTCTCGCCGTCGACCCGGTAGCCCAGGAAGCCCACATAGGTGGCCCCGTGCCATAGCCCGTAGCGGCCCCGGTCGGCATCGTGGTCCAACCGCAGCCCCTGGTGCACAATCTTTTCCTGGGTGGTGCCGTGATCCTGTTGGGTCATGATGCGCTCCTTAGCAAAGCCGGAAAACCATACCGGGCGCCGCGCCAAACGGGCGCCTACTTACGAGACTACCGTGAAGGGTGCGCCCTAGTCCTCAAACGCGTCGTAAACTTCCACCGAGACCAGTGTTCCCTTGCCAGAGACCGGTTGATGGACCACGATGACGGCGCCGGGTCGCAGGAACGGGTCCTCGGCGGGAAGGAAGGGCGTCAGCGCGCCATTCATGCGCGCACGCAGTTCGGCGAGCACCAGCGGCAGCACCGGGCGGTGCGTGCACAGCGCCTGGGACCGGCGCCTGTCCAGCAGCTTGGCCACGGTGCGCTGCGCCTTCTCCGGGCGGCGCGTGGCGGCGTGCTCGGTGACGGAACCGAGCAGCTTGACGGTGAGGTGGCGCTCCGTCAGGTAGGGCGCAACCGTCTGCACGCAGCGCGTCCAGGGGCTGGAGGCAACCTTGGCCGGGCGCCAGGAACCCAGCAGCCGGGCCACTGCCAGCGCCTGCCGCTGGCCCGTGGCGGCCAGCGGCCGCTTGCCTTCCTCGCGGGTCCAGTTGGAGCGCGGCTTCGCCTTGGCATGTCGCACCACCACGAAGGGGCGCGTCTCCAGCAACCCGTCCCGGTGCGCGGCAACCAGGGCTGCAAGGGGCTCCAGGTCTCCCGGGTTGGTGATCCACGACCGGGCAACCTTCGGCGTGACCCAGCGCACCGCGTCGGTTTCCTTGCCGTCGGGGACCGCCGGGGTGTTCGGTGCCTTGGCCGCCCAGTAGTAGACGACCTTTTGGCCGGAGCCCACCTGGTAGGTCATGGCCGGCAGCGGGATGCCCAGCTCGACATCCAGCCCGACCTCCTCGAAGACCTCCCGGGTGGCGCACTCCGGCATGGTCTCCCCGTCGTCGAGCTTGCCCTTGGGCCAGGACCAGTCGTCATAGCGGTCGCGGTGGATCATCAGCACCTCGAGCCCGGCGCCGTTGACGCGCCAGACCAGGGCCCCGGCGGCCAGCACCGCAAATTTTCCTTCGCGAATCCCGGCGGAATCGCTTGATCGCACGAAATGCACGCCGCTAGCGCCTGACCACGGTGCGCTGGCGGGCACGGGAATCGATCAGCCAGGACTGGATGTCGGCCAGTGGCTTGCCGTCCTCGTCCTTGTGGTGCCGGGTCCATTCGCCGTCGGCGTCGAGGTGCCAGCTGGCGGTGCGCGGATCCATGTAGCGGTCAAGCAGCGCCACGAGCTCGGTGATGTCCTCGCGGCTGCTCAGCGACACCAGCGCCTCGACCCGGCGGTCCAGGTTGCGGTGCATCATGTCGGCCGAGCCGATGTAGACGATCGGTTCCCCGGCGTTGGAGAACATGAACACGCGGCTGTGTTCCAGGAAGCGGCCCAGGATCGAGCGCACCCTGATGTTTTCGCTCAGCCCCGGAACCCCCGGGCGCAGCGCGCAGATCCCGCGGACCACCACGTCGACCTGCACCCCGGCCTGCGAGGCGCGGTAGAGCGCGTCGATGATGGCTTCGTCGACCATCGAGTTGACCTTGATGACCACGCGCGCGGCCAGCCCGGCCTTGCGGTTGGCGATCTCCGACTCGATCTTGTCGATCAGGCCCGAACGCAGCGAGCGCGGGGCCACCAGCAGGCGCCGGAACGTGGAGCGCGGGGCGTAGCCCGAGAGCTGGTTGAACAGCCGCGAGAGGTCCTCGCCCACGGCGTCGTCGGAGGTCAGCAGGCCCAGGTCCTCGTAGTAGCGGGCGGTGCGCGGGTGGTAGTTTCCGGTGCCGATGTGGCAGTAGCGGCGCAGCTTGTCGCCCTCGCGGCGGATCACCAGGGAGAGCTTGGAGTGGGTCTTCAGGCCCACGATCCCGTAGACCACGTGCACGCCGGCCTGCTCGAGCTTCCGCGCCCAGGAGATGTTGGCCTGCTCGTCGAACCTGGCCTTGATTTCCACCAGCGCCAGGACCTGCTTGCCGGCCTCGGCGGCGTCGATGAGCGCGTCCACGATCGGCGAGTCGCCACTGGTGCGGTAGAGCGTCTGCTTGATGGCCATGACCTTGGGATCGGCCGCGGCCTGCTCCAGGAACGCCTGGACGGACGTGGAGAAGGAGTCGTAGGGGTGGTGCAGCAGGATGTCGCGGCGGCGCATCGCGGCAAACACGTTGGCCGCCTTGGAGGTCTCCGACTCGTTGAGGAAGCGCGAGGTGTGGGCCAGCTGCTTGGGGTAGTGCAGGTCCGAGCGGTCGATGTTCGCGATCACGCCGAGCCCGCGCAAATCCAGCGGCGCGGGAAGCGCGAAGACCTCGTCCTCCTCGATGCCCAGTTCGCGCACCAGCAGGGCCAGGATGTTCGGGCTGATGTCGTCGACGACCTCCAGGCGCACCGGGGGACCGAAGCGGCGGCGCAGCAGCTCCTTCTCCAGGGCCTGGAGCAGGTTCTCCGCGTCGTCCTCCTCGACCTCGAGGTCCTCGTTGCGGGTGACGCGGAAGAAGTGGTGCTCGACGATGTCCATGCCCGGGAACAGGTGCTCCAGGTGCACCGCGATCACGTCCTCGAGCGTGATGAAGCGCGCGACCCTGCCCGCGGAGTTGCCGGCGCGCGGGCCGTCCACGGAGATCAGCCGGGCCATCACGTCGGGCACCTTCAGCCGGGCAAAGAGCTCCTTGCCGGTGACCGGGTTGCGGACCACCACGGCCAGGTTCAGCGAGAGCCCGGAGATGTAGGGGAAGGGGTGGGCGGGGTCCACGGCCAGCGGGGTGAGGATCGGGAAGACCTGGTCGATGAACCACCGGCGCAGTTCCTCGCGGGCCCGCTCGTCGAGCTCGTGCCAGCCCACCAGCAGGAGCTGCTCTTTTTCCAGGGCGGGACGCACCTGCTCGGCGAAGACCTTCGCGTGGCGCAGCTGCAGGGCGTGCGCGTCGGACAGAAGCATTTCCAGCTGGTCGATGGGGCTCAGCCCGGTCGCGGAGGGCACCGCCAGGCCGGTGGCGATGCGGCGCTTGAGGCCGGCGACGCGCACCATGAAGAACTCGTCCAGGTTCGAGGAGAAGATCGAGAGGAAGTTGACCCGCTCCAGCAGGTGCGTTTCCGGGTCCTCGGCCAGTTCCAGCACGCGGGCGTTGAAGTGCAGCCAGCTCAGCTCGCGGTCCAGGAAGCGGTCGTCGGCGAAGTCGCCGTCGGGCAGCGGCGAGGGCTCGAAGTCGGGCAGCTCGATCCGGTCCTGGGTGGCCCGGGCCGCCGGGACATCGGTGATGCCCAACGCGGAGGTGACTGGGTACGGATCCATGGCTGTTGCCCCTAGCGTGGATGAGGTGGAGGTCTCTTGCCCCGCGGCAAGACCGTCGGGGCGCGCGGCGTTGCGTCGATAACTACCTTACCGAAACCGGTGCGTACATGACGTCGACATCCCACTTGGTGAAGCCGAGCTTCCGGTAGAGCGAGACCGCGGCGGTGTTGTCGGCATCCACGTAGAGCATCAGCGCGTCCAGCCCCAGGGAGTTGAGGTAGTCGATGCCGGCCAGGGTGAGCACCTTGCCCAGGCCCGTGCCCTGCGCCTCGGGGACCACGCCCACCACGTAGATCTCGCCGATGGCCTGGTGTTCCCCGGTGGTGGGGGAGGAGACCGCGGGGTGCACCTTGGTCCAGTGGAAGCCCAGGATGCTGCCCGCTTCGTCCACCGCCAGCAGGAAGCCTGCGGGGTCGAACCAGTCCTCCTCCATGCGCGCGGCAAGGTCCTCGAGGGTCAGCGCGCCCTGTTCGGGGTGGTGCGCGAAGGCCGCGGCGTTCGCGGCGACCCAGCCTGGGCCGTCGCTGGCCGGGTCGAAGGCCCGGATGGAGATGCCATTGGGCACCACCGGGGCCGGGACCTGCGTGCCGGTGACCATGCGCATGCGCCACAACTCGCGCATCGGGGCGAACCCGAAGTGCTCGGCCAGCTTGGCCGCCGCCTCGTGGTTCCCGTGGGCCCAGGCCCGCAGCCTGCCCAGGTCGGTCCGCCCGGCCAGGGCCGTGAGCAGCGCGCCGGCGATGCCCGAGTCCCGGAACGCGGGGTGCACCACCATTTCCAGGGTGCCCGGCGCGTCGGCGTCGCCGAGGACCGCGATTGCCGCGCCCACCAGTTCGCCGGAGGAGGTGCCGGTGCCCTCGTCGAGGTAGGCGTAGGCGCCCAACAGGTGCCCGGAAGCCGAGGCGGTGCGCAGGTCGAGCAGGGTTTGTTCGCTCAGCGGCGGGTTGCCGTCGGCTTCCTCCCCGGCCGCCACCAGCAGGTGCAACGCGGAGAGCACTCCGGGGGCCGGCTCGCCGGCAAGCATGTCGATGGTGACTTCGGGATTCGTCGCAGCGTTCATATCCCTAAGATAGCCTCAGCGGCGCCTAGGCGTCGACGACCTCGGGGTTTTCGTGGCGTTGCGAGGCGAAACGGTAGCCGACGTTGCGGACCGTGCCGATGAGCGTCTCGTGGTCGGTGCCCAGCTTGGCGCGCAACCGGCGCACGTGCACGTCCACGGTCCGGGTGCCTCCGTAGTAGTCGTAGCCCCAGACCTCGTGCAGCAGCTGCTCGCGGGTGAAGACCCGGCCCGGGTGCTGCGCCAGGTACTTGAGCAGCTCGAATTCCTTGTAGGTCAGGTTCAGCGGGGTGCCATGGACCTTGGCGGTGTAGCTGGCCTCGTCGATCAGCACGCCCGCGGCGCGGATCGGCGCGCCGGCGGATCCTTCGTCGGGGGCCGAGCGGGCGAGGGCCAGGCGCAGCCGCGCTTCGACCTCGGCGGGGCCGGCGGTGTCGAGGACCACGTCGTCGACCTGCCAGGACGCGGAGATCGCCGCCATCCCGCCCTCGGTGAGCACCAGCAGCAGCGGGCAGGCGATGCCGGTGGTGCGCAGCAACTGGCACAGGGTGCGCGAGGCGGCCAGGTCCTTGCGGCCGTCGACCAGCACCACCTCGGAACCCTCGGTGGCCAGCAGCGCGGAGCCCTGGGCGGGCATCACGCGGACCGTGTGGGAGAGCAGTCCCAGCGAGGGAAGGATGTCGGCCGAGGGGCCGGGGGCGTTGGTCAATAGCGCGATGACGGCCATCGATGCCTTCCCTCCCACATGCTTGGGTTGCCGATTCCCCGAAGGCGGTGCCGCGCTTGCGGCGCAACCCCCGGTGAACCGGTGTTTACACAATGAAGTATAGATTGCCGCGGGTTTCCATTACGTTTCCGAGCCCGCAACACGCGCCGCCGCCCGCCGCCCAAGCGGCGGGGTGCCGGGCGGGATAGGGCAGGATGTAACCTGTGAGATTCAAAGTTTTGGCCACAGGAACGATTGCCCTTGCCCTGGTCGTCGGGGCCGGCCAGCTGCCCGGCGCGACGGGTTGGCCGGTGCTCGGGGTCACCCTGGTGCTGCTGGCCGCCTTCGCCGTCGGCTGGCCGCGGCTGATGAAGGTGCCCTCGCCCAACCCGGTGTCGCTGGTGATTTTCGTGGTCGGTGCCGGGGCAACCCTGCTGGGCCTCTTCGCACGTCCCGGCCCGGGACTCGGCTGGGTGGCACCGAGCCTGGCCGCCGGTGTCATCCTGATGTTCCTCACCCAGTTGGTGCGCGGCACCGACGCGCAAAAGCGCCTGGAGTCCGCCGCCACGGGCATCACCGGCATGATCATCGCCTCCTTCGGATCCGGCTGGGCGGTGCTGGGGACCGAACCGGCAGGTCCCGGCCTTGCGCTGGTGGCGGGGATTGGCATCCTGGGAGCCGCGGCGCCCGGGGTGCTGCGGCTGCCGGACCGCGTGGTCTTCCCGCTGGGCTTCGTGCTGGCGGTGCTGCTCGGCGGGGCCGCGAGCCTGCTGCACCCCGGCGTCAGCCTGGTTCCGGCGCTGGTGCTTGGCGCGGCCTGCGGCCTGGTGGTCGTCGGCTCGAGGGCCATGCTGGTTTCCCTGGGCGGGCCCAAGGGGCCGGCCCAGATGGCTGCCGCGGCGCTGGCTCCGTTGCTGGTCTGCGGATCGGTGACCTGGTACATCCTGCTGCTGCTCGTCTAGTGGCGAGGGCCGAATGGGCGACGCCACGGTCCACGTCACGAAAGGCCCGGACGCCCGGCCAAACCGGTTAGGATGGTGGCATGAACGAATACCTTGGACTCGAAATCTTCTTCCTCTCGCTGCTGACCCTGGCGGGCCTGGGCATGGCCGGCTTCGCCGGGCTTGTCGTTGCGCGCCTCTTCAAGGGCCAGAAGTAAAGCACAAACAGCACTAGGAAGCACACGCGATGGCAATCGAGATTCCCACCGACCTGACCCCCGAACTGGTGCCGCTCTCGTGGCTGATCGGTACGTGGGAAGGCACCGGCCGGCTCGGCGAAGGCGAAGCGGACGACGAATTCTTCTTCCAGCGTGTGAGCTTCACCCAGAACGGCCTGCCGTTCCTGGAATACCGGTCCGAAACCTGGATCACCGACGAACAGGGCAACAAGTTGCGCCCGCTCACGGTCGAATCCGGATATTGGTCCCTCGAGCGCCCCATGCTGGACGCCGATCTTGGCCCGGGAATGACTCCCGGCGACATTGTTCCCGCCCTGCGTTCGGCCCAAGACGTTGAAGACTTGCGCACGGACGAGGGCGGGTTCAAGATCCAGGCCAACATCGCGCACCCCGGGGCGATCTGCGAACTGTATTACGGCGTCATCAAGGGCCCGCAAATCCAGCTGGCCACCGACTTGGTGATGCGCGGCACCAACGCCAAGGACTACGCCTCGGCCACCCGGATCTACGGCTTGGTCAACGGCGACTTGTACTGGCGCTGGGATGTATCCACCGGCGGCAACGACCTCAAGGCCCACGCCTCGGCCGCCCTCAAGAAACAGGGATGACCATGGCGCTTTCGCCGTTACTGTCCAGGCCCGGCGCCGTCGCGGCCTCCGGGATCGATGAGGGCGTCGCCGCCCACTACGGGGAGCCGAACAAGGAGCAGCACAGGCTGCTTTCCGGTGCCGCGGTGGCCGACCTGTCCCACTTCGGGGTTCTCACGCTGTCCGGGGAGGACCGCCTCTCCTGGCTCAACACCCTCTCCAGCCAGGCCCTGACCGATCTGCGCGCCGGCGAAAGCACCCAGACGCTGCTGCTGAGCGTGCAGGGGCGCATTGAATTCGACATCCGCGTGCTGGCCGACGCCGACAAGCTTTGGCTGCTCGTCGAGCCCGGCCAGGCCGAACCCCTGGCCGCATTCCTGCAGCGCATGCGCTTCATGTTGCGTGTGGAGATCACCGACGTCTCGGAGGAGTTCGCCGTCGTCGGTGCCTGCGCACCGCAGCCGGCCCTGGCGAAGAACCCGGTGTGGGTGGACCCGTGGCCGGGCGTCACCACCGGCGGCTACGCCTACTCGGAGCCCGAACACCCGGGGGCCGAGCGCCCCTGGTTCCTCTACATCGTGCCGGACGCCGAGCTGGCGGGGGCGGTCGCCGACCTGCCGCTGGCCGGGATGCTCGCCGTGGAGGCGCTGCGCATTGCCGCCTGGCGCCCGCGCTTCGGCTTCGAGACCGACGACAAGGCCATTCCGCACGAACTGGACTTGATCCGCACCGCCGTGCACCTGGACAAGGGCTGCTACAAGGGCCAGGAAACCGTGGCCCGCGTGCACAACGTCGGGCGCCCTCCGCGCCGCCTGGTGTTCCTGCAGCTCGACGGGTCGATGCACACCCTGCCGGCCCTCGGCTCCCCGGTGATGGTGGGGGAGAAGGCCGTCGGCTCGCTGACCTCCGTGGCAACCCATTTCGAGGCGGGCCCCATCGGGCTGGCGCTGGTCAAGCGCAACATCGACACGGGACTCGAGCTGGAGGTCGTGGACGGCGAGGAACGCTATGCCGCGAAGCAGGAGATCATTGTGACTCCCGAGGCCGGGCAGATTGCAGGCCGCTTCACCGGATTCATCCGCCCTCCGCGCTAGAAAACGCCGAAACGGGCCCACCCATCCGTGGCTTCCACGTTTCGGTGCAACACCCGCGGCACGGCGGGGAACGGCCATACACTTCAAACGCCCGGCAGGGGTTCCCTGTCGGGCGTTTTACGTGGACGGGCATGCAGCAAAGCCCGTTGAGGTCCCTATTTCGTTGTGCCGGTAGTCCACGGGGCAGCTGTCGTGCGTTCACGCCGGGCTTTCCAACCGTTCACTTGAACCTTGTACCGTCGCCCTCATGTCTTCCTTCAAGTTCGGGCGCGTCCTCGCCCTCGCCGCCGCGGCCGGCGCGCTGTCCCTCTCCTTCACTCCCGCAGCCCTTGCTGCCACCGGTGAAACACACAAAGTCGAGCATGACGGCCCAAAGGCCGCTTCCCCGGGTAAGGGGCAGGGCGCGGGCGCCGGGCGGTGCCACGCCCCGGGCCAGCCGCCAGTCCCGTCCCGGGAAGGCACCGTGGCCTACTTCCAGGACGCCCATGAGTACAGCCCGCGCGAGCACGCCGTGGGCTACCGCGGCGGCATTGCCCGCCTGGCCACCGTTCTGGACGGCATTGAGGCCGCCAACGAGAACCCGGCGACGATCTTCGGCGGCGACATGGCCGGCGGCAGCCTGTTCGGCGGTGTCTACAAGGGGTTCCCGTTCGTGGAGGCGTTCAACGACCTCGGCGTCGATGCCGCCACCTTCGGCCAGCACGACTTCGACTTCGGCCTCGATCACGCGCTGGAGCTCGTGAAGGCCTCGGAATTCCCGTGGATTGCTTCCAACCTCGTCTACAAGGACGGCAGCGATTTCCTTCCCGGCAGCGTGGCCCGAACCGTGGAAGCCGGCGAGCTGACGGTCGGCGTCATTGGCCTCACCGGGTCACTGCAGAACAGCTCCGCCAATGCCGATCTCGACCAGCGGCCCTACCTCGAGTCCACCCAGGCCGGAGTGAAACTGCTGCAGGAGCAGGACGTCGATGTCATTGTCGTCTCCGGCCAGATCGACCGGGCCGAAGCGCTCGAGCTCATGGACCGGGTACCGGAAGTCCAAGTTCTCATGCGTGAGGAGAACAGCGGTTCGTCCCCGGCCGAGGCCGTCGAGCTGGGCGACGAGCGCCTGATGGTCACCGGCATGGGCGACTACGGCGTGGTCGCTGAAATCGACATTGCCAAGGACCTCTGCGGCAACATCACCACGGGTGCCGTCCTGCACGACGTCGACGATTCGGTGGCCGAGGAACCTGCTTGGGCGGCAAGGGCCGCCTTCTACGAGCAGGACATGGAAGAGCGCCTCGATGCCACGATCGGGACGGCGACCGGAGATTTTGGACGCCGTGCCGCGGGCGAGCTGGCCGCCGATGCCTTCCGCGACTACTACACGGCCGACCTCGGCTGGGCGAACGGCGGCGGAATCCGCGCCGAGATCGACGGCGGCGATGTCTCGCTGCGAGACCTGCACACCGTTTTCCCCTTCGGAAACCGCGCGATGCTCATCGAGGTCACCGGTGAACAATTGATCGAGGGCCTGAACCAGGGTGCCGACTCCAGTCCCGAGGGCTACGGGGGCTTCCCGCGGGTTTCCGGCTTCACCTTCACCTATTCCCAATCGGCCCCCGCCGGCCAGCGCATCACCGACGTAGTCCTTCAGAACGGCACGCTGGTCGATCCGGCCACCACCTACTCCCTGGCCATCACCAACTACGTGGCAACCAACGGCGGTGACGGCGTGAGCGCCTTCCTGAACGCCCCGATCGCGGTGTCGGCAGACGGGGGCACCGCGGATGTCAGTGCGCTGACCGCGTATGTGGAGAAGCTCGGCACCATTACGCCCAACGAATTCCCGCGGGCCACGATCCTCCCGTAGCCGCGCCGGAAAGCGCCGCAAGGGGCCAGGGAATTGCGGTTCCCTGGCCCCTTTTGCGTCCCCGCCCTGCGCCCGTGCGGGCTTCAGGCGCCGTTGTGCAATTTCAGCGACATCAGGGAGCCGACCAGCTCGAAGCCCAGCGAGGTGGCCAGGGCGCTGGCCGCCTCCTGCCCTTCCTTGATGCGCGCCTGCGGGATCAGGCCCTCGGACAGGGCGTCGTCGACGGCCAGCGCCGCCGCGTAGCGCCCCAGTCCGTGGCCGCGCAGGTGCGGGTGCGTGAGCACCGTGGTGTCGGCCAGCAGCCCTCCGGGGGCCCAATAGCCGGCGCCTGCCACCGGGTCGGATCCGGTGTCGGAGAACAGCACGAAGCACTGGTCCCAGTCGCCAAGCGCTGTGCTGGCGGCGTCGTCGCGCGGGGAATTGTTCCGCAACTCCGCCAGGTCCTCCACGTCCGCGGACACCGTGATGTGCTCCGAATCAACGATCTCGAACGGCGCATCCAGGTAGGTCAGCGCGTCGACGCCCAGGGACCTGATCGAGGGGGCCAGGCCCGAGGCATGCAGCAGCCCCAGCAGCGCCCGGTCATCGACGAAGTGCTGGTCCGCGGCGCCGCGCAGCAGCTGCAAGACGTCCTGGGGCGCGCGCACCACCTGGTGGTCGCCCAGGTGCAGCACCTCCACCCGGTCGGTGCCGATCGAGGGGACGAAGAGGCTGACCGGCGCGCGGTCGGGCTGCAGGGCGGAGTCGGGCACGGAAAATTCGCGGGCCCAGGACAGCGCAATGATGGCACGGGTGCCAAATTCAAGATTCACGCTCCGAGCCTAATGCAGGAGCGGGCCGGCAACGGTGTCCGCCGGCGCAAACCCGCGGGCAGGTGGCATGTGTCCCGGCCCACCAGGGGCTCAGCCGAAGAGGATCCGCGCCTCGTCGTAGCGCTCCTGCGGGACGCGCTTGAGGTTGTTCAGCGCCGCCTGGAACGGCACCCGGTTGATCTTGGTGCCGCGCAGCGAGACCATCGAGCCCCAGGCCTCGTCGGCGACCGAATCCACCGCCGCCATGCCCAGCCGGGTGGCCAGCACGCGGTCGAAGGCGCTGGGCACCCCGCCGCGCTGGATGTGTCCCAGTACCGTGGCGCGGGTCTCGATGCCGGTGGCGTCCTCGATGAAGGGGGCCAGCTGCTCGCCGATGCCGCCTAGGCGCGGGCGCCCGAAGGCGTCCAGGCCGCGCTCGGAGAAGGCCCCGTCGGCGCCCTCTGGCACGAAGCCCTCCGCCACGACCACCAGCGGGGCGCGCCCGCGGTCGTGGGCCTCGCGGACCCAGGCGTAGATCTGTTCCATGGTGGTGGATTGCTCGGGGATCAGGATCGCGTGCGCGCCGGTGGCCATGCCCGCGTGCAGCGCCAGCCAGCCCACGTGCCGTCCCATGACCTCGGCGATCATGCAGCGGTGGTGGGATTCGCCGGTGGTGCGCAGCCGGTCGATGGCCTCCACGGCGATCTGGTTGGCGGTGTCGAAGCCGAAGGTGAAGTCGGTTGCGTCCAGGTCGTTGTCAATGGTCTTGGGCACCCCGACGATCTTCAACCCGGCGTCGGTCAGCCGCTTGGCCCCGGCAAGGGTGCCCTCGCCGCCGATGGCGATCATGGCGTCCACGCCGATGCGCTTCAGCGTGGCGGCGATGTTTTCCGCCCCGCCGTTTTCGCCGTCGAACGCGTTGGTGCGCGAGGTGCCCAGGATGGTGCCGCCCTGCTTGGAGATGCCGCGGACCGCGGAGCGGGGGAGCTCGACGAAGTCCCCGTCCTTGACCCCGCGCCAGCCGTCGCGGAAGCCCACGAACTCGTGGTCGTAGCTCTTGATGCCGTTCAGGACGGCTCCGCGGATGACGGCGTTCAATCCGGGGCAGTCCCCGCCGCTGGTCATGATCCCGATGCGCATGCTCACTCAATTCTTTTCGCTGCTCGATCACCGCGGCGCCGCGGTGCGGTGCTGCGATATTTCATTACCCATGGAGCGCGACGTTGAGCTCGCCAGCAACCAGTCTAGCCATCGGGCACTTGTGATCGTCAACACGGAGCCAAAGTGCTACGCGCCCGCATGTCCCCGCTCGGGGCCGCCCGGCGCCGGAAACCGCGACGGCCACGCCCCCATCCGTGCCACGCCGCCCGCCGTGCCACGGAAGGTGGCGCAGCGGGCGGGGAGGTGAAGGGGGACGTGGCCGCGGAGGCGCCTTGGGGCGCAGCGGGTGGCTAGCGGACCTGGCGGATGAGCTTTTGCAGCACGATCGAATCGTCCTGCGCCGGAATCAGCAGCCAGGCGACGAGGTACGCGCCGATGCCCAGGACCGGCAGCAGGAAGCTGAGCAGCAGCCCGATGCGGACCAGGGTGACATCCCAGCCGAACTTCTCGGAGATGCCACCGGCAATGCCGGCGACCAGCCGCTTGGGGCCGCGGCGGAAGGGGATCGAGCGAAGTGAATTGAAAAAGGTGTCCATGGTGTCAAAGTCTTTCATGCCGGGGCCGGAAAATGGCTGTGAAACGGGTGTGCGGTTGTGCGCGGGGATCAGTGGGTGCGGCGCGCGGCCAGGATGCCGGCGACGATGAGGATCACGCCGGCACCGCCCACCAGGGAGATGAAGAGCAGCGGCGCGCTGATCTGGAAGTTCAGCAGCAGGCCCGCGAGCAGCGCGATGCCGATGGCCAGCAGGATCAGGCCGAAGACCAGGGTCCCGGTGGGGAACGGCTCGGCGGGTTCGCCGGTGGCGTGCTGTTGTTCGGTGTGCTGGCTCATGGTGCAACCTCGGCTTTCTCTACGTTGATTTCAATGCTGCTGAAGGCCCCGTCGATGTCCAGGCGCAGCTCCGGGCCGCCGAGGCCGCCGTTGAGCACGGTGGACTCGTCGCGGATTTCGGCGGTGGCGCCGTTGACACTCATGGAACCGAAGACTCCCTGGGAGTCGATGACCACCGGGATGTTGTCCGGGACGGTCAGCTCCATGGAGGAAAAGACGTTGTCGAGCTTCACGGTGGTGTCTGAGGTGATGCCCGCGTACGAGCGCAGGTCCAGTTTCCCGGAGTGGAAGACATTGGTGGTGCCCGACTGGTCGGTGCTGGTGATGCCCATGAATCCGGGCAGCGGCCGTGAATCGCGCAGCGAGCCGCCGCCCCAGAGCAGGGAGAGGATCAGCGCGACGATGCCGAAGCCCACCAGCGCCCCGCCGGTGCGCTTGTTCAGTGCCGCCCCGATCAAGGCCAGGGCGATGACGACAAGCGCCACGGCGAAGCCCACGGCGACCGCGTCCGCCGGCAGCACCAGCATGCCCAGGTGGGACAGGCCCGTGACCATGGCGAAGAGGAGCACCGCGAGTCCCAGCACGATGGTTGCCACGTAGCCGGGAACAGCCTTGCGGCGCACCGGCTTCGGGGACTTCCCGGGCCACGGGGCCCCCGGGCCCAAATCCGGGGAGGGCAGCGGCGGCCCGAATCCGGCGGCCCTGGGTGCGGTGCCGGCACCCGTCGCGGGGCCCGGGGAGGCAGGTGCCTCATGTGATGGCAGTGGCATGGTGTGCTCCTGGGTGAATTCTCCGGATCGTTGCCCGGTTCCGGGCACCGGCGTGGTCGGCGCCTCGGATTCCGCCGCTCCTGCGGGTTTCTCGGCAGGTTCCTCGGCATGCTCCGGCGATGCGCCGGTCTCGTCGGTGTTCCCGGGCTTCGCGGCCGTGCCCGCGGATTCCTGGGAACCATCGTGCACCGCGCCGGAGGCCATGAGACTGGTTGTCGAGCTCCCCGGCGTTCCGGGCGCGGCGCCCGGTGCCGACGAGTAAGTTGCGGTGCCCGGCTGCGTGGCGGCCGGGGTCCCCGAGGGATCCGCGGCGGTCGGGGTCCCGCGGGATGCGGCCCCTTCGGCAAAGCTGCCGCGCCGGGAGAAGACGAGGAAGCAGATGCCCAGGATCACCAGGAGCGTCCAGAATCCGCCGTCCCACCAGCCGAAGAGTGCCGGGGAGCTCACGGCGCCGAGGATGGAGAAGACCAAGGCCCCGCTCATCCCGCTGCTCCAACGCCCCGCGATGGCTTCCTGCACGTGGATCTTGCCGTCGGGACCGGGCAGCAGTGCCCAGCCCACGCCGTAGACCAGCAGTCCCAGGCCAGCGACGAAGCACAGCGCCACGAAAGCGCCGCGCACCAGTATGGGGGAGACGCCAAAGCGTTGCGCCACCCCGGAGGCGACGCCACCGACCCAGTGGTCCTCGCCGCGTTGCAGCCCCAGCTCCCGTACCCAGCGGAAAAACCCGTGTTCCATTGATGCTTCTCTCATGCTTCAATCCTCGTGCCTTCCCGGGTGCCGCCGCTATGGGGGTCGCCCCTGATTGAACCCTGAGGCCGACCCCGGGAACCGTGCCCGCCGGCCCAATCCTGCCCGCGGGCGTGCTTGGATGGATACATGGACCAAACACCTCTTCGTCCCGCGCTGTTGCGCGGGGAGACCCGCATCATTGCCGGGGTGTGTTCTGGTGTTGCCGCCCACCTGGGCCTGAAGGCTTCCTGGGTGCGCATCGGGTTCGTGCTGGCGGCGCTGCTTGCAGGTGCCGGGGTCGTGTTCTACGCCTGGCTGTGGATCTTTGTCCCGAGCTCGGGGGACGCGCAACGCGATGCCGCCCGCGGCACCGGAACCCGCCGCTTCACCCTGGCCGAGGGGTTGGCCGGCACGGCGACGCCGGAGACGGCCGACCCGCTGGGCGCCGCCCGCCAGGGGCCGCTGCGCCAGGTCCTCATCGGGATCGCGCTGCTGCTGGTGGCAGGGCTCGCCGGCGCGCAGCTGCTGGGCGTGTCGATCCGCTGGGACCTGGTGTGGCCGGTGTTGGTGGTGATCGCCGGTGCCGTGCTGGCCTGGATGCAGCTGGACGAGGGCGGGCGCGCCGGGCTGCGCAAGAGCACCGGGGCACTGGGCGCCGCAGGGCTCACCCGCCTGCTCGTGGGTGTCGGGTTGGTGGTCGCCGGGGTGCTGCTCCTCTTCAGCGGTGCCGTGGGAATCGGCTCGCTGCTCTCCGGGCTTGCCGTGGCGGTTGCCCTCATCGCCGGGCTGTTGCTGGTGCTGCTGCCCTGGGCCCTGCGCTTCTGGCGCGACTTCGTCTCCGAGCGCACCAACCGGGTGCGGGCCGCGGAGCGCGCCGACATCGCCGCCCACCTGCACGACTCGGTGCTCCAGACCCTTGCCCTGATCCAGAAGCGCGCCGAGGACCCGGCGAAGGTGCTCACCCTGGCCCGCGCCCAGGAACGCGAGCTGCGTTCCTGGCTCTATGACGAGCACGAGCGCAGCGACGACGGCATTTCCGCCGCGATCCGGGCCGCCGCCGGGGAAATCGAGGAGCTCTACCTGGTGTCCATCGACATGGTCGGGGTCGGGGAGCGCGCGGGACTGCCCGGGCACGAGGCGCTGCTCCAGGCGACCCGGGAGGCCATGGCGAACGCGGCCAAGCACGCCGGGGGCACCATCTCGGTGTACGTGGAGGCTGGACCGAAGAAGATCGAGGTCTTCGTGCGCGACCGCGGCACCGGCTTCGACCCCGCCGCGGTCTCGGCGGACCGGCACGGGGTGCGCGAATCGATCGTCGGGCGCATGGAACGCAACGGCGGGCACGCCACCATCAAGAGCAACGACGAGGGCACCGAGGTGCACCTGACCATGGACGTAGAAGACGGAGAAGACAATGACTGAGCCAACCCGCAATCCCGCAGGCACCCCGGTTCCGGTGGTGGTGGTCGATGACCACGGGATCTTCCGCTCCGGGCTCAAGGCGGACCTGGACGCGCGCCTGGAAGTTGTCGGCGAGGCGGCCACGGTGGAGGACGCGATCGCCGTGGTGCACCGGGAAATGCCCGCCGTGGTGCTGCTCGACGTGCACCTGCCCGGCGGGCGCGGTGGCGGCGGCGCGGAGGTGCTGGCCGGTTGCGCGGATGTCTTCGAGCAGGTGAAGTTCCTGGCCCTGAGCGTCTCGGACGCCGCGGAGGACGTGGTCACGGTGATTCGCGCCGGGGCCCGCGGCTATGTCACCAAGTCGATCTCCGGGGCCGAGATCTCCGATGCGGTGCTGCGGGTGGCGGGCGGGGACGCGGTGTTCTCCCCGCGGCTGGCCGGGTTCGTGCTCGATGCCTTCGGCACGCAGGCGGCGATCAGCGCCGACGAGGAGCTGGACCTGCTCAGTGCCCGTGAGCTGGAGGTGATGCGCCTGATCGCGCGCGGCTACAGCTACAAGGAGGTCGCCAAGGACCTGTTCATCTCGGTCAAGACCGTGGAAACCCATGTTTCCTCGGTGCTGCGCAAGCTCCAGCTCTCCAACCGGCACGAGCTCACCCGCTGGGCCGTGGACCGCCGGATCCTCTAAGCCGCGCGGCCCCCGGGCCCGGCGCCTGCCGCCCGCCCGGTCCGGGCGCATGAAGAAGGCCGGTGGCTGGTCCCGCATCGCGGATCCGGCCACCGGCCTCGTTCGTGGAAGCCCCTGTGAGGCTACTAGGCTTCGCTACTTGGCCTCGCCCAGCAGGGTGGCCAGGCGGCCCACGCCCTCGGCCAGGTCCTCGTCGCCCAGCGCGTACGACATGCGGATGTAGCCCGAAGGGCCGAATGCCTCGCCCGGGACCACGGCCACCTCGACCTGTTCCAGGATCAGCGCGGCAAGCTCGGCGCTGGTGTTGGGCACGACGCCGCGGATCTCGCGGCCCAGCAGCCCGCGCACGTCCGAGTATGCGTAGAACGCCCCCTCGGGGACCGGGCAGTTCACGCCGTCGATGGCGTTCAGCGCGGAGACCATGGCCTTGCGGCGGCGGTCGAAGGCCGTGCGCATCTCGGCGACGGCATCCAGCGGGCCGGAGACCGCGGCCAGGGCGGCGATCTGCGAGACGTTCGAGACGTTGGAAGTCGCGTGCGACTGCAGGTTGGTGGCTGCCTTGATCACGTCGGCCGGGCCGGCCATCCATCCCACGCGCCAGCCGGTCATGGCGTAGGTCTTGGCCACGCCGTTGAGGATGATGACCTTGTCGCCCAGTTCCGGGGCGGCCGTGGCGATGGAGGTGAACACCGCGTCGTCATAGGTCAGGTGTTCGTAGATCTCGTCGGTGATGACCCAAAGGTCCTTCGACGCGGCCCAGCGGCCGATTTCCGCCACCTGGTCCGGGGAGTAGACGGCACCGGTCGGGTTCGACGGGGAGACGAAGAGCAGCACCTTGGTCTTCTCGGTGACGGCGGCCTCGAGCTGGTCGATGGTGACCTTGTAGCCCTGCTCCGGGCCGGCGAACACCTCGACGGGCACGCCGCCGGCCAGCCGGATGGCCTCGGGGTAGGTGGTCCAGAACGGGGCGGGCACGATGACCTCGTCTCCCGGATCCAGCAGGGTGGCAAACGCGTTGTACACGGCCTGCTTGCCGCCGTTGGTGACCATGACCTGGGAGGCTTCGAGCTGGTAGCCCGAATCGCGCATGGTCTTCTCCGCGATGGCCGCGCGCAGCTCCGGCAGGCCCGCCGCGGGGGAGTAGCGGTGGTACTTGGGGTTGCGGGCCGCGGCAACCGCGGCCTCAACGATGTAGTCGGGGGTGGGGAAATCCGGTTCGCCGGCGCCGAAGCCGATGACGGGACGTCCCGCCGCCTTCAGTGCCTTGGCCTTGGCGTCTACGGCCAGAGTGGCGGATTCTGCGATGGACCCGATACGTCGGGAAATGCGTGCCATGTCGTCGCTTCCTGGAAAGGGAGGTGTGGGTGAACGTATGAGCCAAGCTTAGTCGGCGCAGTGGTGGGAGGACGATTATTCGGTGACACGCCGTGCGAGTGTGAAGCATCGCTTCGCAACACAGGGAACCGGGCCCGGTCCGGCCCCGAGGAACCTGCCGGTGCGGTTGGTTAGTAGCAGGCTACTGGCCGGGCTCGCGGCCGTAGCGCTTCCGGTGCAGTTCGCTGGCCAGATCGGCCTCGGGGTTCGACTCTTGTTGCTGGTGGCGCACCTGGTGCAACTGGAAATAGGCAGCTGCCCCCAGGAATAGCACCGGGGTCGCCGCGAAGGGCAGGAAGAGGACCCCGGAGAAGGAGATCAGCCCGAGCTGCGCTCCGGCGGCCAGCACCAACAGGCTGGTCCCCACCCACATCAGCAGGTTCACGCCTAGGCGCATGGCCCAAAGGACCAACCCGATTCCGAGGTACCAGGACAGCGGCAGGGCCGATCGCATGGTGAGGATGCCGATGGCGATCCCCAGCAGCATTTGCAGGAACAGGTGCCCGGAAAGGTCCTTGCGCATCCGCAGGCACGCCCAGGCGCCGAGGGCGATGAACATCGGCACCGCGGCCAGCAGCGCCTGCGGAAGGACTCCCGCGGCAGGCGAATAGCGTGAGGTGGTGCGCAGGATGGCATCGAGCACGGAGCCGCCGGCAAAGACCAGCAGTACAAGGGCGCCGGCGTGCCCGGGGCTGGGGTGCCGGGGTGTCAGGGGGAACATGACCCCAACCTAGCAGTGGTTTTCCGGCGCCAAATCATGCTTGAAACCGGGTCCGGAGTGCCCGGTTCGACAATCGGCACATTCTTTGCGTAGACTTGTTCCTCGGTGTTGGAAAACATCTGGAGCACCAAGTCCGCAATGGATTTGATGGTCCGCGAGCATTACGCTCGAAGGGTAGTGGCGCAATTGGTAGCGCAGCGGTCTCCAAAACCGCAGGTTGCAGGTTCGAGTCCTGTCTGCCCTGCGCAGTGGCAATCCTCTACGGTTGCTCGGCGAATATTCACGTCACGGTGTGTTGTGGTCGATACGGCTGCGGCACACCGTGATTGTTTCAAGTGGGATAATCTGAAACGAGGAATCGGTGACCGAAACGACTGCGAGCGATTCGCACGGCGCTGGCCACAAGAAGAAGCCTTCGAAAGCCGGTTTCTTCGCGGGCATGGCCCTCTTCTTCCGCCAGATGATTTCCGAACTGAAGAAGGTCGTCACCCCGACCCGCAGTGAGCTGGTCAACTACACCTTGGTAGTCATCGGCTTTGTGGTGTTGATGATGCTGATCATTTCCGCTCTGGATTTCGTGTTCGGAAACGGATCAATTCTCATCTTCACCAATTCGCCCGAACAGTAACACGGGACCATTCGCCCCATATTTCTGGTGAACCAGTAACAGAAAGCAGGAACCGCAGTGTCCGAGCAGGAACTCGAACCGCAGGCCACCGAAGAATTCGAAGGCCAGGCAGTAGAGGCTGATACCGATCAGGTGTCGGCCGATTCCGTCGTTTCCGAGGACGCCGTGCAGGCTCCCGAGGTTTCCGAGGACGCCGAGCAGGCTCCCGCGGATGCCGAGCAGGATGCCGCAGCCGAGGAAACCCCGGCAGTGGATCCCATTGAAGAATTCCGCACCAAGCTTCGCCGCCAGCCCGGCGACTGGTACGTCATCCACTCGTACGCCGGTTATGAAAACCGCGTCAAGGTGAACCTCGAGACCCGTATCCAGACCCTGGGCATGGAGGAATTCATTTATGAAATCCAGGTCCCGATGGAAGAGGTCGTCGAGATCAAGAACACCACGCGCAAGATCGTGCGTCGCGTTCGGATCCCCGGCTACGTCTTGGTCCGCATGGAACTGACCGACGCCTCGTGGGGTGCGGTTCGCCACACTCCCGGTGTCACCGGCTTCGTCGGCAACGCCCACGATCCCGTGCCGCTGCGTCTCGAGGAAGTCTTCTCGATGCTCGAGCACACGATCGTCACCGAAGAAGAGGGCGAGCACTCGAAGCCCGGCCGCGCCCCGATCACCGAGGTCCACGTTGACTTCGAGGTCGGCGAATCGGTCATCGTCAACGACGGCCCGTTCGAAACGCTGCCGGCAACGATCAGCGAGATCAAGCTGGAATCCTCCACCTTGGTCGTATTGGTCTCGATCTTCGAGCGCGAGACCCCCGTGACCCTGTCGTTCAGCCAGGTCACCAAGATCCAGTAACATTAAAGACTTCGTGCCTTCCCGGTTTGCTTTACCGGGAAATCGGCATGACTCGGCCGCCGCGCCACGGCGGTCAACCCCCCGAGGCACGCTCCTGTGCATCGGGGCAACGCAATAGAAGAAGGACCCGACATGGCCCCCAAGAAAAAGGTCACCGGACTCATCAAGCTGCAGATCCAGGCAGGCGCCGCCAACCCGGCACCTCCGATCGGCCCGGCGCTTGGTCAGCACGGCGTCAACATCATGGAATTCTGCAAGGCGTACAACGCCGCCACCGAGTCGCAGCGCGGCAACGTGGTTCCGGTTGAAATTACTGTCTACGAAGACCGTTCCTTCACCTTCATCACCAAGACCCCGCCGGCAGCAGAGCTCATCAAGAAGGCTGCAGGCGTGCCCAAGGGTTCCGCTACCCCGCACACCGTCAAGGTTGCCAAGCTGACCCAGGCACAGGTTGAAGAGATCGCCACCGTGAAGATGGAAGACCTCAACGCCAACGACATCAAGGCTGCTGCCCTGATCATCGCCGGCACCGCCCGTTCGATGGGCATCACCGTAGAAGGCTAATTCCGCCTTCCACACCCGCGCACCTGGAATTCCGGGAACGCACCCCCAAAACAACCAAGACGATGCGGAACCAACCGGATAGATCCGGTGCACCGCATCGCAAGTGGCAGGGTCCCGCGCGACCCATACATGACCACGACTGCATAAGGAGAAAAAGCAGATGGCAAAGCGCAGTAAAGCATTCGTAGCCGCCGCGGCGAAGATCGAAGAAGACAAGTTCTACGCTCCGGCCGAGGCAGTTGCCCTCGCCAAGGAGATCGCCTTCTCGAAGGCCGACGAGACCGTTGAGGTTGCTTTCCGCTTGGGCGTTGACCCTCGCAAGGCAGACCAGATGGTTCGCGGCACCGTGATCCTTCCCCACGGCACCGGCAAGACCGCCCGTGTCCTCGTCTTCGCAAACGGCGACAAGGCAGAAGCTGCAATTGCAGCCGGCGCCGACTTCGTTGGCTCGGACGACCTGATCGCCAAGATCGCCGGCGGCTGGACCGACTTCGACGCAGCAGTTGCAACCCCTGACCTCATGGGCAAGGTCGGCCGCTTGGGTAAGGTCCTGGGTCCCCGTAACCTGATGCCGAACCCGAAGACCGGTACCGTGACCATGGATGTCGCCAAGGCCGTCAACGAGATCAAGGGTGGCAAGATCGACTTCCGCGTCGACAAGCACTCGAACCTGCACTTCATCATCGGCAAGGTTTCCTTCGATGCCCAGAAGCTTGCAGAGAACTACGCAGCAGCACTGGACGAGGTTCTTCGTTTGAAGCCTTCCTCTTCCAAGGGCCGTTACATCACCAAGGCCACCGTGGCCACCTCCTTCGGCCCGGGCGTCCCGGTCGATGCGAACGTGACCAAGGTGATCGCAGACGCCTAACAACGCGTCTTCGTTCCGGACCCGGCACCGCCCCCCAAACGGGGGATTGGTGCCGGGTCCGGCCGTTTAACCGGCATGCCGGCGAGCATCGGACCTGCTCGCGAACCGTCTTGTGTCCGTGGCTCGAAGCCACCGAGAATTACCGTCCCAATGCTTGGGACCCACGGGCCTGCGGAAGCCTCGTGGAGGTCCGTAAGCAGGGTTCCGATCGATGCAGTAATTGACGGGTTGCGGGTGCGACGCAGGTCTACCTTCGGGGCGCGGAAGGATCTTGCACCTACTCAAGATGAAATTGTGCAAATTCTCAAACTTTTGAGTTGTAGGTTGCTACATTCCTGATATGGTTAAGTCGTCGCGATTTGATCGCGGCCAGGTGATTATGTCACCACACGCTCCATGGCGGAGACCCCAAGCCCCGCCCGAGCGTGTTACCGCAGCAATGCGTTCCCCCAAGTTGCATTGCTGCATAGACGGGCCCCTCCCTTCCGCTATCCCCCAAGTTGCGGAACCCGAGGGGCCTGTCGTCTATCTCCGGGAGGTTCCGACCCCGGGCCCGGGGAGTTGCGAAGAACACCTGGCTCCGATTTGGAGACGATGGCTCCGCGCTGTTAGGCTTGGTACTACCGAAGACCGTCGGTCGAGGATTGCTGTTTTTGCGGTAAGACTCCGAAAGTCCCACAAAGGACGACCTGCGCAGGTGAACGAAGTGAATTTCACGCGAATTATCGCGAGCTTTCCGCCCCGTGCATCTGCATGGGGCGTTTTTTATGTCAGTACTCCTGGCCGGGTCAGATCGACTGGTTTCAGATCTATACCCCGGAAGGAGTGTTATGGCAACGCCGACTAAGGTTTCCGCAGTAGAGGAAATCACCGCCGACTTCAAGGAGTCGACCGCCGCTGTCCTGACCGAATACCGTGGGCTTACTGTTGCGCAGCTCAAGCAGCTTCGCCGTTCACTTGGTGCAGACACCAAGTACGCGGTTGTGAAGAACACCTTGACTGGTATCGCAGCAAAGGAAGCCGGCATCGAAGCATTCGAAGGCCAGCTTGCTGGCCCGACTGCAATCGCCTTTATTAAGGGCGACGCAGTTGCTGCCGCTAAGAGCCTCACGGATTTCGCTAAGGACAACAAGCAGCTCATCATCAAGACCGGTTACTTCGAGGGCAAGGCCCTTGACGCAACCGAGGTTGCCGCTCTGGCAGCTCTTGAATCGCGTGAGTTCCAGCTGGCACGTGTTGCTGGTGTGTTGAAGGCACCGGCTTCCGCCGCTGTCCGCACCATCGAAGCACTGCGCGCAAAGCTCGAAGAAGCAAACGGTGGCGCTGCTGAAGCACCTGCCGAGGCCGAGGCACCTGCTGCCGAAGCCGCCACCGAAGAAGCCTAAGCTTTCTTCAACCCCTCACTCAAGTAACTTGCGGCATATATTTGCCGCCGACGGAAAGGCTGCCCATCATGGCTAAGCTGTCCACCGAAGAGCTCTTGGAAGCCTTCAAGGAAATGACCATCATCGAGCTCTCCGAGTTCGTTAAGACCTTCGAGGAGACCTTCGAGGTCTCCGCAGCTGCTGTTGCAGTTGCCGGCCCGGCCGCTGGTGCCGCTGAAGCCGAAGAGCAGACCGAATTCGACGTTATCCTTGAAGCCGCTGGCGACAAGAAGATCGCAGTCATCAAGGAAGTTCGCGCCCTGACTTCGCTGGGTCTGAAGGAAGCCAAGGAGGTCGTTGACTCGGCACCGAAGGCTGTCCTGGAAGGCGCCACCAAGGAAGCTGCAGAGAAGGCAAAGGAAGCCCTCGAGGCTGCCGGCGCAACCGTTACTGTCAAGTAACTCTTCGCTTCTAAGCCGCTGGCCCACAGAACCTTTTGGTTCTGTGGGCCAGCGGTCTTTTAACGTCGATTAACGCCGATTTCACTCGGAAAAAGCTTATGGCTTGCTGTGATTTCCGGTGACGCTTACCACTTGGACCTGCGTTACTAATGTTTTTTGATATCGTAGATAACAGATAGGTAACGAACCGGGCGCAACGTAGGGAGAGCAACGATGTCGAACAACGGAACGGCGCTCCTCGATGCCTCGGTAACGGCCACCCGGAAGCAGAATGTCGATGCCGCTGGGGCAAGCGCGCAGAGGCCACCCCGACTGGCGCTGCTCGACGGCCTGCGATTCGCGGCCGCCGCTCTCGTGGTCCTTTTCCACTACACGGCCTGGCACCACGGATTCTGGGGCACGGCCGTGGCCAAGGACGCCTGGCCCGTCCTCTCAAAAGTCACCGTTTACGGCAACATGGGCGTCCAACTCTTTTTCATCATCAGCGGATTTGTCATCCTGCTGTCCGCTTACGGGAAGGGCGCCGGGCGGTTTGTCGGATCGCGCGTCGGCCGGTTGTACCCGGCCTACTGGTTTGCGGTGTTGGCGACCGGATTCCTCGTGATCGTCATGTGGCCCCAGCTGGGATCGGGGCTGGGCGCCAAGGAGTTGTTGGCGAACCTCACCATGTTCCATCCCTTGATGGAGCTGCGGCACATCGACGGGGTCTATTGGACGCTGTGGGTTGAGATGCGCTTCTACCTGCTCATTCTGGCGCTGATCATCCTGCGCCTGCTCACGATCCGCTACATGACCATCCTGGCCGTTGCATGGCCCGTGCTGGGTCTGGCGGCACAGCTCATGAACCGCGAGGTCGCCGCAGGGGCCCTCATGAGTGAATACGCGCCCCTCTTTTGCGGCGGGATCATGTTGTTCATGATCTACCGCTTCGGGCACAGCGCCTTGCGCTGGTCGGTGCTGGCACTAAACGTCGGTGTTGCCGCGTACTTCACCGGGGTGAAGGGAACTTCCGAGGCCCTGGAACTGGTTGGCTACGTGATCCCGGCCTGGCACTACTGGGTCATCGTGGTGGGGCTTTTTGCCGCGGTCGCCCTGCTGTCGCTCACGCGTCTGGGAAACGTGCAGTGGAAGTTCCTGGGGATACTCGGGGCGCTGACCTACCCGGTCTACCTCCTGCACCAGATTTGGGGCTGGTGGATGATTGACCATTTTGCGCCCGTGCTGGGGCAATACGCGACCCTGCCGCTGGTCATGGGAATTGTCTTCTTGGCCGCCTTCATGGTCAATCGCTTCATCGAACGGCCGTTGGCCAAGCCGTTGGCGGCGGCCACCACCAAGGGGCTGGGCTACCTCGGCGGCCGCCTTGCCCTCAAGAAGAAGGCTGAGGCACCGGTTCCCGGTCGCTAATGTCCGCCACCGTCGCACCCAGTGCGGCGATCAACGCCGTTGAATCCACAAAGGCCGAATGTCCGTGGGCACCGGCCCCGATGCAGATGCGCCCTGGTTCCACTCCCACGTCGGCGTAGACAGGCCATGGCGTACTCGAACCCAGCGGAGTGATGGTGCCGCGCTCGTACCCCGTCGCCGCAAAGGCAACGTCGGAGTGCGGCAATGACAACTTGTTCACGCCCAGCAGTGAGCGCAGCTTGGGCCAGGAAATGACCCTGTCGCCCGGAATCAGGGCGAAGAAGAACGATCCGTCCTTGTGCTTGACCACCAGGGACTTGATGATCTCGCGCGGTTCGACGCCCAAAAGTGCCGCGGCCTCCGCCAGGCTTCGGGCGGGCGGTCGGGAAACTACGTCGACGTCCAGCCCTCGCCTCGCCGCGTCCTGCTGCATGCGCTCCACGCCCGCCGGCAACTCAACGGCCACGGACCTAGGCCTCGCGGCTCAACAGCAGGGCGTCGCCCTGGCCGCCGCCGCCACACAGACTGACCGCGGTCTTGCCCGAGCCGCGGCGCTTGAGCTCCAAGGCGGCGGTCAGTGCCAGGCGTGCACCGGAGGCACCGATCGGATGCCCCAGCGCAATCGCGCCGCCGTGGATGTTGGTCTTTTCCAGGGGATATCCAAGGTCCTTCAGGGACTGGCAGGCCACGGCGCCGAATGCCTCGTTGATTTCAATGAAGTCGAGGTCCGACGTCTGCCAGCCCTGGGTCTTCAAGGCTGCGGCTATCGAATTCGACGGCTGCGAATGCAGCGAATTGTCCGGGCCGGCGACTTGGCCGGCCGCCCCGATGGTCGCAAGGATTTCAAGGTCGTGAGCCTGGGCGTACGCGCGCGAGGTGACGATGACTGCGGCCGCCCCGTCGGACAGGGGAGAGGAGTTGCCCGCGGTGATGGTGCCGTCCTTGGCGAAGGCCGGGCGCAACCCTGCCAGGGTCTCCAGCGTGGTGCCCGGGCGGACACCCTCGTCGGTGTCGATGAGCAAGGCATCGCCCTTGCGTTGCGGAATGCTGACCGGAACGATTTCCTCCGCGAAGACGCCGGAGTCCATGGCCGCGGCGGCACGTACGTGCGAGGCCGCCGCCACCTCGTCCTGCTGGGTGCGGGTCAGGCCCAGGACGGAGTTCTTGGTTTCAGTGCTGACACCCATGGAATTGCCGTCAAAGGCGTCGGTCAGCCCGTCGTTGGCGACCGAGTCGATGGCCGAGATGTTTCCGTAAGTCCACCCCTGGCGGGAACCGGGGAGCAGGTGCGGGGTCTGCGTCATGGATTCCTGGCCGCCGGCCACCACCACGTCGGCATCGCCCACGCGGATCAGCCTGGCGGCGTCTGTGATGGCGGCAAGTCCGGAAAGGCAGACCTTGTTCAGGGTGGTGGCATTGACGTCCCAGCCGATCCCGGCGGCGATGGCACTCTGGCGGGCCGGGTTCTGGCCGCAACCGGCCTGGACTACGTGCCCCATGATCACGGCCTGCACGTCGCTGGCGGGGACCCCGGAGCGTTCCAGTGCGCCACGGATGGCCGCGGCGCCCAGATCTACGGCACTGAGACTGGCGAGTTGGCCGTTGAGCCGGCCGAAGGGGGTGCGGGCACCAGCGACCAGAACCGCGTCTCGTGGTGAGGACATGATCGAACTCTCGCTTTCAAGGGATACCGGGAATCAGTACTTACCTCTAGGCTAGCGCGCTGTGGTTTGCACCACAGGGTTCCCAGGCAATCGTGACAGAAATCTCAGTCCAATCCCGGGCTGGGCTGCCGGGTTGCACGCGGACCGCTGGACATGGTAGGCCGCATGGTGTAACGTGGAACTTTGCGTCTTCTCTTTTCATCTCCGGCCTTCATATAGCGGTGGGCCTGCTCAGCGGTGCTGTGATCAGTGAAACTCTTCACAGAGAGACGACGCCGGAAACCTGACGGTCTGTGGAAGGATCCATCTTGGTCGCCTCGAGCACCTCTAACAACCAAACCGCTAGTTCGGCCCGCAGCGCGGAATATGCTGGCCGACTTTCTTTTGCAAAGATTCACGAACCACTTGACGTCCCAAACCTCTTGGCGCTGCAGACCGAGAGCTTCGACTGGCTCATCGGCAACGAGCGCTGGAAGAACCGTCTGGCATACGCCCAGACCATTGGTGACACCAGTGTAGCCAGCATCTCCGGCCTGGCCGAGATCTTCGAAGAGATCTCCCCGATTGAAGACTTCCAGGAGACCATGTCCCTGAGCTTCTCGGAGCCGGAATTCGCTGACCCGAAGTACACCATGGCCGAGTGCAAGGACCGCGACGCAACCTACGCGGCTCCGCTGTACGTCAAGGCCGAGTTCATGAACAACAACACGGGCGAAATCAAGCAGCAGACCGTGTTCATGGGCGACTTCCCGCTGATGACCGACAAGGGCACCTTCATCATCAACGGCACCGAGCGTGTCGTGGTGTCCCAGCTGGTGCGTTCCCCGGGCGCCTACTTCGAGCGGACCCCGGACAAGACCAGCGATAAGGACATCTTCACCGCGAAGATCATCCCGTCGCGCGGTGCCTGGTTCGAACTCGAAATCGACAAGCGCGACCAGGTCGGCGTCCGCCTTGACCGCAAGCGCAAGCAGTCGGTCACCGTCCTGCTTAAGGCCCTGGGCTGGACCGAAGGTCGCATCCTGGAGGAATTCGGTCAGTACGACTCGATCCGCGCCACCCTCGAGAAGGACACCACCGATACCCAGGAAGAAGCACTCCTGGACATCTACCGCAAGCTTCGCCCGGGCGAGCCGCCGACGGTCGATGCTGCACAGGCGTTGCTGAAGAACCTCTACTTCGAGGCGAAGCGCTACGACCTGGCCAAGGTTGGTCGTTACAAGATCAACCGCAAGCTCGGTGTCGACACCCCGCTGAACAGCCCCGACGCCTCGGTCCTGAACATCGACGACATCGTCGCGATGATCAAGTTCCTGGTGGCGCTGCACGCCGGCGAGAAGACCACCCCGGGCATCCGCGACGGCAAGCCCGTCGACCTGACCGTGAGCATCGATGACATCGACCACTTCGGCAACCGTCGCATCCGCGCCGTGGGCGAATTGATCGAGAATCAGGTCCGCACGGGCCTGTCCCGCATGGAGCGCGTCGTCCGCGAACGCATGACCACGCAGGACGTCGAGGCAATCACCCCGCAGACGCTGATCAACATCCGTCCGGTTGTTGCGGCGATCAAGGAGTTCTTCGGAACCTCCCAGCTCTCGCAGTTCATGGACCAGAACAACCCGCTGGCCGGTCTGACGCACAAGCGTCGTCTTTCCGCGCTGGGCCCGGGCGGTCTGTCCCGTGACCGTGCAGGCATGGAAGTCCGAGACGTCCACCCGTCCCACTACGGACGCATGTGCCCGATCGAAACCCCTGAAGGCCCGAACATTGGCCTGATCGGTTCGTTGGCGACCTACGGCCGCATCAACGCCTTCGGCTTCATCGAAACCCCGTACCGCCAGGTCGTCGATGGCCGGGTCACCGGCCAGATCGATTACCTGACCGCCGACGACGAGCTCGACCACTTCATCGCACAGGCCAACGCGCCGCTGAGCGAGGACGGCAGCTTCATCGAAGACGGCGTCCTGGTCCGTGAAAAGGGCGGTGGCGGCGAGCCCGTCATCGTCGAGCCGTCCGAGATCGCATACATGGACATTTCCCCGCGCCAGATGGTGTCGGTGGCAACAGCCCTGATCCCGTTCCTCGAGCACGACGATGCCAACCGCGCACTGATGGGCGCCAACATGCAGCGCCAGGCAGTGCCGCTGCTGGCCTCCGAGTCCCCGCTCGTGGGTACCGGCATGGAGAAGTTCGCAGCAGTGGATGCCGGCGACTCCGTCGTTGCCTCCACCGGCGGCGTCGTCTCCGAGGTCTCCGCCGACCTGGTCACGGTCATGAACGACGACGGCACCGAGAGTGCCTACCCGATCATGAAGTTTGCCCGTTCCAACCAGGGCAACGCCTACAACCAGCGCGTGATGGTTTCCGAGGGCGACCGGGTTGACTACAACTCGATCATCGCCGACGGCCCGTCGACCGACAAGGGCGAGCTCGCCCTGGGCAAGAACCTCCTCGTGGCGTTCATGTCCTGGGAAGGCCACAACTTCGAGGATGCGATCATCCTCTCCCAGCGCATGGTCTCCGACGATGTGCTGACCTCGATCCACATCGAGGAGCACGAAGTCGACGCCCGCGACACCAAGCTCGGTGCCGAGGAGATCACCCGGGACATCCCGAACGTCTCCGAGGAAATCCTGGCGCAGCTCGACGAGCGCGGCATCATCCACATCGGCGCCGAGGTCGAAGCCGGCGATATCCTCGTCGGCCGTGTCACGCCCAAGGGCGAGACCGAGCTGACCCCGGAAGAGCGCCTGCTGCGCGCCATCTTCGGCGAGAAGTCCCGCGAAGTGCGCGACACCTCCCTGAAGGTGCCGCACGGCGAGTCCGGCGTGGTCATCGGTGTTCGCATCTTCGATCGCGACAACGACGACGACCTGCCCCCGGGCGTCAACCAGCTGGTCCGCGTGTACGTGGCCCAGAAGCGCAAGATCACCAACGGTGACAAGCTCGCCGGCCGCCACGGCAACAAGGGCGTCATCTCCAAGATCCTGCCGATCGAGGACATGCCGTTCCTGGAAGACGGAACCGCCGTCGACATCGTCCTGAACCCGCTGGGTGTTCCGGGTCGAATGAACGTCGGACAGGTCCTGGAAATCCACCTGGCCTGGGCCGCGAAGCAGGGTTGGAAGATCGAGGGCGAGCCCGAGTGGGTCAAGAACCTGCCGGCCCTCCCGCGTGAAATGGGATCCACCAAGGTTGCCAGCCCCGTCTTCGACGGTGCGTCGGAGGACGAAATCCGCGGGCTGCTCGACCACACGGCAGTGACCCGCGACGGCGTCCGCCTGATCGGCAACTCCGGCAAGGCCCGTCTGTTCGACGGCCGCTCCGGCGAGCCGTTCCCGGATCCGGTGTCCGTGGGCTACATGTACATCTTGAAGCTCCACCACCTGGTGGACGACAAGATCCACGCCCGCTCCACCGGCCCGTACTCCATGATCACGCAGCAGCCGCTGGGTGGTAAGGCACAGTTCGGTGGCCAGCGCTTTGGTGAAATGGAAGTGTGGGCCCTGGAGGCCTACGGTGCCGCATACACCTTGCAGGAACTGCTCACGATCAAGTCCGATGACATCCACGGTCGCGTGAAGGTCTACGAGGCGATCGTCAAGGGCGAGAACATCCCGGAGCCCGGCGTTCCGGAATCGTTCAAGGTCCTGATCAAGGAAATGCAGTCGTTGTGCTTGAACGTCGAGGTCCTCGGAACCGACGGCCAAACCATCGAAATGCGAGACTCGGACGAAGAAGTCTTCCGGGCCGCGGAAGAACTCGGCATCGACCTTTCCCGGTCGGAGCCGAACTCCGTCGAAGAGGTCTAGTTCCAACCCCGCGTCCAGGGGTAGGGGAGTGCTGGGGGCCACAGGCCCGCAGCACTCCCCAGGCCCCGGGGCACGCCACGGAACTGGAATTCTTCCAGACCCAACGGTGAGCGCGGATCCGCTCCGGATCCGCGAACACCTCACCACATTAGACTTCAGAGAACTTAGAAGAGAGATAAGGACCATATGTCCAGCGAATCCTCATTCGGCCTCATGCGCATCGGCCTGGCAACTGCGGAAGAGATCCGCGGGTGGAGCTACGGCGAGGTAAAGAAGCCCGAAACCATCAACTACCGCACCCTCAAGCCGGAGAAGGACGGTCTTTTCTGCGAAAAGATCTTCGGTCCGACCCGTGACTGGGAGTGCAGCTGCGGCAAGTACAAGCGCGTGCGTTTCAAGGGCATCATTTGCGAGCGCTGTGGCGTCGAAGTCACCCGCGCCAAGGTCCGTCGCGAGCGCATGGGCCACATCGAGCTCGCCGCTCCGGTGACCCACATCTGGTACTTCAAGGGCGTTCCCTCGCGCTTGGGCTACCTGCTTGACCTGGCTCCGAAGGATCTTGAGAAGATCATCTACTTCGCCGCCTACATGGTTACCGCCGTTGACGAAGAGCGCCGCCACGCCGAGCTGCCGAACCTCCAGGCCCAGCATGACCTGGAACGCAAGCAGCTGGTTGACACCCGCGACTCCGACATTGCCGCCATCGCCCGCGACCTCGAGGACCAGCTTGCTGCCCTCGAAGCCGACGGTGCCAAGGCAGCGGAGAAGAAGAAGGCCCGCGACCTGGCCGACAAGACGATGGCCCAGGTGCGTAAGCGCGCCGACGCCGACATCGAGCGCCTTGACCAGGTCTGGGACCGCTTCAAGAACCTCAAGGTCGCAGACCTCGAGGGAGACGAAGGCCTGTTCCGTTCGCTGCGCGAACGCTACGGACTGTACTTCGAGGGCTCCATGGGCGCCGAAGCCATCAAGAAGCGCCTCGAGGGCTTCGACATGGAAGCGGAAGCCGAGATCCTTCGCGAGATCATCGAGAACGGCAAGGGCCAGCGTAAGACGCGTGCCCTGAAGCGCCTCAAGGTCGTCAACGCGTTCCTGACCACGACCAACTCCCCGTTGGGCATGGTCCTGGACGCCGTTCCGGTGATTCCGCCGGAACTGCGCCCGATGGTGCAGTTGGACGGTGGCCGCTTCGCGACCTCCGACCTCAACGACCTGTACCGCCGCGTGATCAACCGCAACAACCGCCTCAAGCGCTTGTTGGACCTGGGCGCGCCGGAAATCATCGTGAACAACGAAAAGCGCATGCTGCAGGAAGCTGTGGACTCGCTCTTCGACAACGGCCGTCGTGGTCGTCCGGTGACCGGTCCGGGCAACCGTCCGCTGAAGTCCCTGAGCGACATGCTCAAGGGCAAGCAGGGACGATTCCGCCAGAACCTCCTCGGCAAGCGCGTTGACTACTCGGGCCGTTCGGTCATCGTGGTCGGCCCGCAGCTGAAGCTGCACCAGTGTGGTCTGCCCAAGCAGATGGCCCTGGAGCTCTTCAAGCCGTTCGTGATGAAGCGCCTGGTTGACCTCAACCACGCACAGAACATCAAGAGCGCCAAGCGCATGGTCGAGCGTTACCGTCCGCAGGTTTGGGATGTTCTCGAAGAGATCATCACCGAGCACCCGGTGCTGCTGAACCGTGCACCTACCCTGCACCGTTTGGGCATCCAGGCGTTCGAACCTCAGCTGGTTGAAGGCAAGGCCCTTCAGCTGCACCCGTTGGTTTGTGCCGCCTTCAACGCCGACTTCGACGGTGACCAGATGGCAGTCCACCTGCCGCTGAGCCCCGAGGCCCAGGCCGAGGCCCGCATCCTGATGCTGTCCTCGAACAACATCCTGAAGCCGTCCGACGGCCGCCCGGTTGCATTGCCTTCGCAGGATATGATCATCGGTCTGCACCACTTGACCACCAAGCGCCTGGACGAAAAGGGCGCCGGTCGTGCGTTCTCCTCGACCTCCGAGGCCATAATGGCCATGGACCGCGGCGAACTGCACCTCAACTCGCCGGTGAAGATCCGCGTCACGGGCTTTGTCCCGTCCGCGGACCAGCCGGCACCGGAGGGTTGGGTCGAGGGCACCGAAGCACTCATTCCCACGACGCTTGGACAGGTTCTCTTCAACGAGACCCTGCCGGCGGACTACCCGTGGGTTGAGCAGGTTGCAGGGAAGGACGCTCTCTCCGAGATCGTCAACGACCTGGCCGAGCGCTACCCGAAGGTCGTCACCGCGGCAACGCTGGACAACCTGAAGGATGCAGGCTTCAAGTGGGCCACCCGCTCGGGTGTCACCGTCGCCATCTCCGACATCACCTCGAACATGGACAAGGCTTCGATCCTTGCCCCGTACGAGGAGAAGGCGCGCCGCGTCCAGTCGCAGTACGACAAGGGCCTGATTGCGGACTCCGAGCGTCGCCAGGACCTGATCGACATCTGGACCAAGGCGACCGACGAGGTTGCCGAGGCCATGAAGAACGGCATGGAAGAGCTGAACACCATTAACCGAATGGTGACCTCAAAGGCTCGTGGTAACTGGCTGCAGTTGCGCCAGATTGCCGGTATCCGTGGTCTGGTGTCCAACCCTAAGGGCGAGATCATCCCGCGTCCGATCAAGTCTTCCTACCGCGAAGGCCTGTCGGTTCTCGAGTACTTCATCGCCACCCACGGTGCCCGTAAGGGTCTGGCCGATACCGCGCTGAAGACCGCCAACTCGGGTTACCTGACCCGTCGTCTGGTGGACGTCTCGCAGGATGTCATCGTGCGCGAACTCGACTGCGGCACCAGCCGCGGCCTGAACGTGCCGATTGCATACACCGATGAGATCGGCACCGTGCGCATGCACGAAACCGTCGAGAACTCGGCCTACACCCGTACGTTGGCCACCGATGTGACCGACGCAGAGGGCAAGGTGCTGGCTCAGGGCGGCGCGGACGTGGGCGACGTGCTCATCGACGAGCTGTTCAACGCCGGTGTCACCGAGATCAAGGTCCGCTCCGTGCTGACCTGTGAGTCGGCCGTCGGAACCTGTGCACTGTGCTACGGACGCTCCCTTGCCAGCGGCAAGACCGTGGACATCGGTGAGGCAGTGGGCATTATTGCCGCACAGTCCATTGGTGAGCCCGGTACCCAGCTGACCATGCGTACCTTCCACACCGGTGGCGCTGCTTCCGCGGAAGATATCACCCAGGGTCTGCCGCGTATCCAGGAGCTCTTCGAGGCGCGTACCCCCAAGGGTGTCGCCCCGATCTCCGAGGTCGCCGGCCGCGTCACGATCGAGGACAGCGAGAAGCAGCTTCGCGTTGTCATCACCCCGGACAACGGCGACGAAGAAATCGCCTACCCGGTGCTGCGTCGTGCACGTCTGTTGGTCGTCGAGGGCGAGTCCGTCACCGTTGGCCAGCAGCTGGTTGCAGGTGCGATCGACCCGAAGCAGGTTCTGCGAGTTCTTGGCCCGCGAGAGGCACAGAAGTTCCTCGTCCGCGAAGTCCAGGAGGTCTACCAGTCCCAGGGTGTTGGCATCCACGACAAGCACGTGGAAGTCATCGTTCGCCAGATGCTTCGCCGCATCACCGTCATCGAGTCGGGCGACACCGACCTGCTGCCGGGCGAGCTTGCCGACAAGGCACGCTTCCAGTCGGAGAACCGCAAGGCTGTCTCCGAGGGCAAGCGTCCGGCCTCGGGTCGTGACGAGCTGATGGGTATCACCAAGGCTTCCTTGGCCACCGATTCCTGGCTCTCGGCCGCGTCCTTCCAGGAGACCACGCGTGTCCTGACCCAGGCCGCAATGGAAGGCAAGTCCGATCCGTTGCTCGGCCTGAAGGAAAACGTCATCATCGGTAAGCTGATCCCGGCCGGCACCGGCCTGGACCGCTACACCCAGGTGAACGTGGAACCGACCGAGGCAGCGAAGGCTTCGCTGTTCACCGGCCAGTCCGCATTCTCCACCGGCATGGACTACGAAGGTCTGGAGCCGGGCCTCAGCCCGGAATTCCACGCCATCGCCATGGATGACTACGATCTCGGCAACGATTTCCGCTAAGGCGTAGCACTTCTCCCCGGCCGCCCCGGGGAGAAGGCCACGCAACGAGGCCGGCCCGTGCCGCGCATCCTTCCTCGCAAGGGGATGGGAGCGCGGTGCGGGCCGGCCTTTTTTGTGCTTGGAAAACGGGGCTGCGGCGACTGGCGGAGATGTCCGACCCGGGCGGCCACGGAACAGGGCCGGCGGGGGATGTCGGCCAGCTTTGCCCGTATGCGATGGGACAGGCGCGATTCTCCACTAGGTGCAACCGCACCTGATTCGCGCGCCAGCGGCGGATCGCTATTGGGTCCTGCGTGGTCCCGGCGGGTTGTCCGGCCGGGGAAGATGTGCCGAAGCATGCGGCACCAGACACTATCAGTGGCAACGTCATTCAGGGGATAAGTATCCTAGTCCGGGGACGCGGGCAATGGGCCGCAGGCCGGTGGTCCGCGCGGGCGACGGGGCCACGAAGCCTATGCCGCTGGTGAGGTCGGCCTATGCGAGGCTTTCGGCCTCGGGGTGAAAGACCCAGTTTCGTCGGAGTCGTTGTTCGGGATCGCGCGCGACCGATTGGAGCACGTAGGGGATCGCGTCGACCACCAGGATCCGGAAATGGCCGGCATGGAACGAAGCGTGACACACGGGGCACAGCAGTCCGCCGTTGGCCAGATTGGTCTCACCGCCCAAATACCAGGGCTTGATGTGGTTCGCTTCGCAGCGGTGGGCGGCCATGGTGCAGCCGGGATTGATGCACCCCTTGTCCCGCAGAAGCATGGCCCTGCGTTGCGCCCTGCTGAAGAAGCGTTGCTTCCGTCCCAGATCGAGCGGCTCCGATTTACTGCCCAACACCGCCGGAATGACGTTCGCTGTGCAGGCCAACCGGCGGACATATCCCGCGGAGACCAAGTTGTTGCGGGCCGTGATGCCCGGATCGTTGAGCTTTCCGACGAGTGAATCCCACGAGATCGTGACGATCAAGTCGACGTTGGGCTTCAGCGGCATCGCCGATGCGTCCTTCCCGTCCCCGTCGGCAGCGTATCTGATGGAGTCGAACACGAACTGTAGCAATGCCCTGGCCTTGGCCCGTTGCCGCGCCTCTGCGGTACTTTCGCCCGGCAACGGCACGAGTTCCGGGGCCGGCTCCGGCACGGTGAGTTCCTGGCCCACGTCGGTGAACCCCGCCCGCGGGCGCTGGTCCTCCGGAACGTCGGGATCGATGGCCCATGCGGGGATGGTGGGTGCCGCGGGGGCGGGTACGTCGTCGGGAATTCCCGGAAGCTGAGGCTGGCCGCCGACGTTTGCCTCGGTGTCCGGCGTCGACGGGGCATGCGTCGTGTTTCCGAAGGCGGAGCGGGGATTGGCCAGCTGGTCGGAGAGTTGCGAAAGCCTCTCGTGGCCCGCCAGATCGGTGCACATTTCCCAGATGTAGCCGCGGGCCTGCCGGCCCTTGAAGGAGAGTCCCAAGTGGGGCAGCATCCGGGCCTCGCCGCGTTCCAAGGCCTCGGCGTCGAGCCGGGCGGAGATGCTCTTGATCAGGTTGCCGGTGCCGGTCGGATTGCGGGTGAGCAACGACTCGGCCACCTGGCCCTCTATGAGCTCGGCGGCTTCCTCGGGGCACGCCTGCGCGTCGATTCCCGGTTGCAACGCCAGCAGGCGCTGGGCGGCCTGCGCCACCTGAGCGGGATCGGCGCTGCCGTTGTTGAACACCTTGGAAAGCCGGGGGAATCGGGGCGCCACGGGCACCCCGTTGAATCCGGTGCGGGGCAGCAACAGATCGCGGGTGGCCAAACGCTGCTTGGACTGGGCGGAGGAGAGATGCAGCTGGTCCCGGGCCATCTCGGTTGCGTCGCGGAAGAGCATCTTGGTTCCCTGGCCGTTGCATTGATCGGCCGGAAGCGAAGCGGAGCCGTCGATGAAGCCGGCGAGATTGGCGTGGATGCGGTGCAACTCGGCCAGAGGCGCTTCCTTCAAGGTGTGTGCATCGGAATCCTCGATCTTGCCGGCAGCGACGATCTGGGCGCGGCCGATGAGGCGGGCCAGGTCCTCGGTCAGAAGCGCCAACAGGGTGGCGCGCACCGGGGACGGGGTGACGGAGTCGGCGATCGTGTCCAGCAGCGTGCGCAACAAGGGAGTCAGCACGGCAAGCAGGCGCAACTGGTCGTCCACGGGTGGCTCGGATACCGGAGTATCCGTGCCTTCCGCGGACGGTGCCAGGAGTTGCTGGAGTCCAGCCAACCCGGCTCCTGCCAGCGATGCCATCTGTGTCATGTATCCACGATGAGCCCATTCCTGCGCCGGTGGGCGGGAAGGCTGCGGGGATGTGGACAACTCCACCCAAGCTTGCGTCGACGCCGGGGCATTGATTGGGTGAATGTTCCGGGAAGGCGCCGCCCCGCCGACGCCTTGGACACGGGGGAGAGGGCGAAGACCTGGACAACTTTGCGGGAACGGGAAGCGACGCCACGGCGGCGGGCGGGTAACAGCCATGTGCACATCGGTTGGCGGGGATGCGCCGGGTCCCGCACGGGATTAAGTGATCTGTACCCCATCGGCCCATGGGGGAGACCCTGCGTCGGTGGAGACGCATTGCGCGTGCTAAGCTAGGGGTAATTGTTTTTCATGTGTGGCAAATGGACACGGTCCGGGTTGCGGGTAGGTTGCGCAACAGATGCCACACTTTCGCACGCCTAGGGTCAATTCCGAAGTCGCTGTGATGAAACGACTATAAACGCAGCGTCTCCAAGCAGTTTGATTGTGGGCGGCGCCGCAGAACAAGAAACCGGAGGACACGAAAGTGCCTACTATTCAGCAGCTGGTCCGCAAGGGCCGCTCGCCGAAGGTCAAAAAGACCAAGGCCCCAGCCCTCAAGGGCAACCCGATGCGTCGTGGCGTATGCACCCGTGTGTACACCACGACCCCGAAGAAGCCGAACTCCGCACTTCGTAAGGTCGCACGTGTGCGCCTTGCAGGTGGCGTTGAAGTGACCGCTTACATCCCTGGTGTTGGTCACAACCTTCAGGAACACTCCATCGTGCTCGTTCGCGGTGGTCGTGTGAAGGACCTTCCGGGTGTGCGCTACAAGATCGTCCGTGGTGCCCTCGATACCCAGGGTGTGAAGAACCGTAAGCAAGCTCGTTCTCGCTACGGTGCCAAGAAGGAAGGTAAGTAATGCCTCGTAAGGGCCCGGCGCCAGCGCGCCCCCTCGTCTCGGATCCGGTTTACGGTTCCCCCCTCGTTACCCAGCTGATCAACAAGGTCTTGGTTGATGGCAAGAAGTCCACTGCAGAGCGTATCGTTTACGGTGCACTCGAAGGTGCGGCAGCCAAGAACAGCGCCGACCCGGTTGTGACCCTGAAGAAGGCCATGGATAACATCCGCCCGGCCCTCGAAGTTCGCTCCCGCCGTGTCGGTGGCGCAACCTACCAGGTTCCTGTTGAGGTCAAGCCCGGACGCTCCACCGCGCTGGCTCTCCGCTGGCTCGTCGGCTACTCCAAGGCTCGCCGCGAGAAGACGATGATCGAGCGTCTCATGAACGAGATCCTCGACGCATCGAATGGTCTGGGTGCCGCTGTCAAGCGTCGCGAAGACACGCACAAGATGGCAGAGTCCAACAAGGCCTTCGCCCACTACCGCTGGTAAAAAGCGTTTAGTCCGGTTGGCGGGATTGATCGCAGATCAGTTCCGCCAACGTTTCGGACTTAACCTACAAAGGGAGACATCGTGGCACAGGACGTGCTTACCGACCTTAACAAGGTCCGCAATATCGGTATCATGGCTCACATTGATGCCGGTAAGACCACTACTACGGAACGCATCCTGTTCTACACGGGTGTGAACCACAAGCTCGGCGAAACGCACGATGGTGCCTCGACGACTGACTGGATGGAGCAGGAAAAGGAGCGCGGCATTACTATCACGTCTGCCGCCGTGACCTGCTTCTGGAACAACAACCAGATCAACATCATTGACACCCCGGGCCACGTTGACTTCACCGTTGAGGTTGAGCGCTCGCTGCGCGTCCTCGACGGCGCAGTTGCCGTGTTCGATGGCAAGGAAGGCGTGGAGCCGCAGTCCGAGACTGTTTGGCGCCAGGCCGACAAGTACAACGTGCCGCGTATCTGCTTCGTCAACAAGATGGACAAGCTGGGTGCTGACTTCTACTTCACCGTGGACACCATCATCAAGCGTCTTGGCGCCAAGCCGCTGGTCATGCAGCTGCCGATCGGCTCCGAGTCGGAGTTCACCGGCGTTGTCGACCTGCTGAGCATGAAGGCATTCGTCTGGGAAGGCGACTCCAAGGGTGACGTCACCATGGGTGCCGCCTACGAGACCCGCGAAATCCCGGCCGACCTGCAGGAAAAGGCTGAGGAATACCGCGCCAAGCTGGTTGAGGACGTCGCCGAGGGCTCTGACGAGCTCATGGAGAAGTTCCTCGAAGGCGAAGAGATCAGCGTTGCTGAGCTCAAGGCCGGCATCCGCAAGATGGTTATCAACTCCGAGATCTACCCGGTCTTCTGTGGTTCCGCTTTCAAGAACCGTGGCGTTCAGCCGATGCTCGATGCTGTCATCGACTTCCTGCCGAATCCCATGGATGTTGGCGCGACGATCGGTACCGATCCGAAGAACGAGGAAATCGAGCTCAAGCGCGAGCCGAATGAAACCGATCCGTTCTCGGCCCTGGCCTTCAAGATTGCTGCGCACCCGTTCTTCGGGCAGCTCAACTTCATTCGCGTGTACTCCGGCAAGGCCGTTTCCGGCACCCAGCTGTTGAACTCGACGAAACAGAAGAAGGAGCGCATCGGCAAGCTCTTCCAGATGCACGCCAACAAGGAAATGCCCGTAGACGAGATCCACGCGGGTCACATCTACGCAGTGATCGGCCTCAAGGACACCACCACCGGTGACACCTTGTGCGATCCGGCACACCCGATCGTGCTCGAGTCGATGTCCTTCCCCGATCCCGTGATCTTCGTGGCGATCGAACCGAAGACCAAGGGTGACCAGGAGAAGCTCTCCACGGCCATCCAGAAGCTTTCGGCCGAGGACCCGACGTTCACCGTCTCCCTCAACGAAGACACCGGCCAGACCGAAATCGGCGGCATGGGCGAGCTCCACCTGGACATCCTGGTGGACCGCATGCGCCGCGAATTCCGCGTTGAAGCCAATGTCGGCAAGCCGCAGGTTGCTTACCGCGAAACCATCAAGAAGGCTGTGGAGAAGGTTGACTTCACCCACAAGAAGCAGACCGGTGGTTCCGGCCAGTTCGCAAAGGTCCAGGTCTCGTTCGAGCCTCTGGAAGTTGTTGAAGGTGTCATCTACGAGTTCAAGAACGGCGTAACCGGCGGCCGTATTCCTCGCGAATACATCCCTTCGGTCGACGCAGGTATCCAGGACGCCATGCAGTTCGGCATCCTGGCCGGCTACCCGATGGTGGGCGTCAAGGCTACCCTCCTCGACGGTGCCTACCACGACGTTGACTCCTCGGAAATGGCGTTCAAGATCGCTGGTTCCCAGGTGTTCAAGGAAGGCGCACGCCGCGCCCAGCCGATCATCCTCGAGCCGGTCATGGATGTCGAAGTCCGTACTCCCGAGGAGTACATGGGCGACGTCATCGGTGACTTGAACTCCCGCCGTGGCTCCATCGCTTCGATGGAAGACGCAGCAGGCGTGAAGGTCATTCGCGCAACGGTTCCGCTGTCTGAAATGTTCGGTTACATTGGTGACCTGCGTTCCAAGACCCAGGGCCGCGCCGTGTACTCGATGACCTTCTCCAGCTATGCAGAGGTCCCGAAGGCAGTTGCCGACGAGATCATCCAGAAGAACCGCGGCGAGTAATCGCTTAGGACCAACATAGGCCGTGAACCCGAGTCTCGGGTGAGTGGCCGCACGGTGGGGCCGGTGCGGAGAAATCCAATCCGGCCACGCCAGGCCAACTAACGGATCCATTGCCGGATCCTGCAGCTAACCACAATTTAAACATTTCACTAAGCCCCCAGTAGACTTGCATAAGTTCGCCCGCGATCCGAGTGGGCGAGGTACGTCTTCTGTAAACGTTTCTAGGAGGAACCTGTGGCAAAGGCAAAGTTCGAGCGGACCAAGCCGCACGTCAACATCGGCACCATTGGTCACGTTGACCACGGTAAGACCACGTTGACGGCCGCCATTTCGAAGGTGCTTGCTGACAAGTACCCGGATTTGAACGAGCAGCGCGATTTCTCGCAGATCGACTCGGCGCCGGAAGAGCGCCAGCGCGGCATTACCATCAACATCTCTCACGTCGAGTACCAGACCGAGAAGCGCCACTACGCGCACGTTGACGCCCCGGGTCACGCTGACTACATCAAGAACATGATCACCGGTGCTGCACAGATGGACGGTGCAATCCTCGTGGTTGCCGCCACTGACGGCCCGATGGCTCAGACCCGCGAGCACGTTCTGCTCGCCCGCCAGGTTGGCGTTCCCTACCTGCTGGTCGCACTGAACAAGTCCGACATGGTTGATGACGAAGAGCTCCTCGACCTCGTGGAAATGGAAGTTCGCGAACTTCTCTCCTCGCAGGGCTTCGACGGCGACGAGGCACCTGTTGTGCGCGTTTCCGGTCTGAAGGCACTCGAAGGCGACCCGGTTTGGGTCAAGGCCGTTGAGGACCTGATGGAAGCTGTCGACAACCACGTGCCGGACCCGGTTCGTGACCGCGACAAGCCGTTCCTGATGCCGGTTGAAGACGTCTTCACCATCACCGGTCGTGGCACCGTTGTTACGGGCCGCGCCGAGCGTGGTACCCTCGCCATCAACTCCGAGGTCGAGATCGTCGGCATCCGCCCGGTCCAGAAGACCACGGTTACCGGTATCGAGATGTTCCACAAGCAGCTCGACGAGGCATGGGCCGGCGAGAACTGTGGTCTGCTGCTTCGCGGTATCAAGCGCGAAGACGTAGAGCGTGGCCAGGTCATCGTGAAGCCGGGTTCCATCACCCCGCACACCGAGTTCGAGGCCAACGTCTACATCCTGTCCAAGGACGAGGGTGGACGCCACAACCCGTTCTACTCGAACTACCGCCCGCAGTTCTACTTCCGCACCACGGACGTCACCGGCGTTATCACCCTGCCGGAAGGCACGGAAATGGTTATGCCCGGCGACAACACCGAAATGTCTGTCGTGCTGATCCAGCCGATCGCCATGGAAGAGGGCCTCGGCTTCGCAATTCGCGAAGGCGGCCGCACCGTTGGTTCGGGACGCGTTACCAAGATCACCGCGTAAGTTTACTTCGCAGATCTTGACCTAACGGTCTAGAAAAGACCCCCGCAGCACTGTTTCGACAGTGCGGCGGGGGTCTTTTCGTGTGCCGGGCACGAGGCAGCAAAAATGTCCGCGCGTTTATATCAAACGAATGGTCTGAATAGGATAGGCTGGAATCCGCAGGCAGCCCGAAATTTCGGGCGGTGCAAACTCATAGGTGAAGGCGGGAAACCGATGGACGGGTTCATCCTGATCGTGGTGGCTGGACTCATGTTCGTTGCCGGGTTCTTCCTGGGCAAGTGGAAGGCGGCCCGGAACGCGACATCGCGGCAGGGCGCCGCGGACCGCTTGCCCGACCGCTCGGCGCTGGCCGAGGCCTGGCAGCTGGGCTTCGACGCAGCGAAGGCGGCCTCTTTGCCTGCCGAACCATCACCCGGGCCGACGCCGCAGCACGCCGGTGCCCCTGTAAGTTCGGCGGCGGAGCAGCATCGGCCACGCGCCGCCACCCAAGCGGAGGCCACGCCGGACGGTTCGGCACCGACGGCCCCGGTCAAAGTCCCGGCGCCGACGCGTCCCGCTCCGCCGCCATACGTGCCCCCGGCACCGGTTGACCCGCGCGTGAGGGCACTGCGCAACATCAACATCACGCTTTATGTTGCGGCGCTCCTCATGGTGGCCTCGGCATCGCTCTTCATCGCGCTGGCCCTGCCGGCGCAGGCCAAGGTCGTGGGCCTTGGCATCGTGGCCTTCGGGTTCTACTTCGCGGGTCTTGTGATGCACGCGCAAAGCGAGCGCCTGCGTCCGGCGGCAGCTGCCTTCACCGCGACCGGATTGGCACTGATCCCGATGACAGGGCTCGCGCACTATCTCCTGCTCTCCGAAACCCCCGGTGCCAGCTGGTTCGTCACTTCCGTGGTGGGCACTGCGGCGTTCGTCTACGCCGCGGGACGGCTGCAGTCCAAGATCATTGCCGGGCTGTCCACCACCTTCCTGGTCTCCACCGCCTATTCCGGGGGCGCGGTGCTCAACCGCGGGCTGATCTACTATTTCCTCTTCAGCATGCTGCTGGCCGCCGCCATCTTGCTGGTTGGCTTCTTGAGGCCGCGCTGGGTCACCAATATATACGTGCAGTCCTTTACGATCGCCCACCGCTACCTGGTTCCGGCGACGTTGCTGGCCGCCGTGGTGTCGGCGGCCGTGCTTGAGGACCGGGATTATGCCTGGCTCTTTGCGGCAGCGGCCGCGTACTACGCGGTGGCACTCTTCACGGCGCCGGCCGGCGAACGCTTTTGGCATTTGGCTGCTGCCCGCGCCGCAGCCATGCTCAGCATCGGCTCGTTCCTGCATGCTGCCGAGATGTCGCTGACGAACATCTTCAGGATCATGGCCGCGCTGTTGCTGGCGCAAGTCGTTTTGCTGGCGCACCGCGCCGGGTTGTACTCGCGCAAACTGCGAGTTCGCCCGCGTCTGGTGGAAACCGAAACCTGGCTGCTGTTCGCGGCCGCGGCGCTTTGCACCATCGTGGGCGTGGAGGGATGGCCGCGCTATGCAGGCCGCCTCGGTACCGGGGAACAGCTGGACCTGAACTGGGCACTGGCGCTCCTGCTGCTCGCAGGCCTTGCCGTCGGCCTGAAACTGGGCGGACACTTCCGCTGGATTCCGCTGGGTGCGGCAGTGCTCGCGTACGTTGAACCGACAGCTGGAAACCACGGGCGCCAGGGCATTGTGATCGCCGCAGCGGTGCTCGCCACCTGGTTGCTGGCGCGCGACGCCACCGGTGCGGGACAACTTCTGCTTCGATGGGCCGCGCGGATCGCCTCCGTCGCCGTCGCCGGGGCACTCTTTTCCTTCGCCGCGGCGGGCTGGGTGCTGCAGCCGAGGTTTGCCGACGGGCTCGGAGCCGTATCCGGAAGCGGATCGGGCTATGCCCTGGCCCTGGCCCGGGCCATTGAGGTGGCAAGCCTGGTCGGCGTCATCTTGGCACTTCTAGCCCAGGTGGGCTGGGCCATCGCGTTGCTGCGCAAGGGCGGGCCCTCCGATGCGTCGATCCGGACCGACGGTACGGCCCGGATCCAGGCCTTGGGTGAATCGCTGTTCTTTGCCGGGGGAGTGCTCTTCGCTTCCGCCACGCTCTGGTTCCTGGCCGTGGTCGCGGGCTGGGGCGGTTCCCTGACCCGTGCGGAGGTGGACATCGCCGTCGTCGGCTGGGGCACCCAGCTGTGGCTGGGCCACCAATGGGACCTGATCCTGATGTGGCTGTTGCTGGCCGTCGGCCTCGTGGGTGCCACCCTCGTCCTGGGCTACCGCCGCGCAGGGGCCCCGGTGCCGAGCTCCGATAGGGGCCAGGTCGCGCTCATCCACCTGGGCGGACTGGTCGCCCTGGCCGCCGGCCTGGGGATCGGCTCGGGCCGCAACCCGTCCTGGCTGGTGGAACTTGTTGCCGTGCTGGGACTGGGATACGTGGGCATTCGGATCCTGGCGGGCACCGAAGTGCACGTCCGCGTGGGCTATTCCATCTTGGCCCAGGTCCTCTTCTCCTCAACGGCATGGCACGTGGCCGATCGCTTCCACATGGACGGGCACGGGCAGTATGCGCTCCTTGCCTTCACCGTCGCCCTGCCGCAATCGGTGCGCGCTGTCCTGTCCCGGCGCGGAACCGCGGTGAGGCTGGATGATCCGCGCAGTCTCATGGGCATCGCGGCACTGGTGCTGCTGTTGCTGATCCCGGCCGTCTATCTTGCCGACCGGTCCGGAGATCTGGACCAGGCCGGCCTGCTCATTCAGGCCCTGTGCCTCCTGGCGTTCGCCGGAGTGCTGGCGAAGACCCAGTCGGCACGCATTCCCGCCTTCCGCTACGCGTTTATTCCGGCCGCGCTCGGATTCCTTGGTCTGGTCCTGACACCGGCCCTGGGCGGGGACCTGCGATCCGGCGGCTGGCTGCCCACCCCGCTGTGGGGCGAGAACACGGCAAGCACCGTCCTGGTGGTCCTGCTGATCGGCATCCTGGCGGTCGAGTTGCGCGGCGTGGGCGGAACCGAGTACCGCTGGGTGCGGGCAGCGGTCGCCCTGATGTACTGGGTCGCCCTGACCGGGCTGCAGGATCGGTCCGAGCCGGGATGGCAGCTGGCGGCCGGCCTGATGGGCGCGGCGGGCGCCACCATCTTCGCGGCGACGTGGGGCATCCCGCTGCTGTTGCTCGGCACCGCCGCGTTGGTGCTCCTTGCCTCGCTGCGCGGAGTCGAATTCATCCACGTCCTGGCCGGGGAACAGGGGAGTGAACCCCTGGACACCATGCTCGGGCTGGGAGCGAGCTTCGTCGTCCTGCTGATCATGGCCCTCTTCGGTGGACGCTTCAGTGGCGAAGAAGTGGGTTTCGCGGCGGTGGCCAAGCGGGGATCCGGTTGGGGCCCCGCCCACGCGCGGGTGCTCTTTTCCGCGGCCTTGGCGGCCCTGGGTCTGGGCGGGCTGCTGGGCCTGGCCGACGATGTGGATCGGTACGTCTATGCCGGGGGAGTGATGCTGCTGGTGGCGGTCTTTGCCGCCGCGGCGCTCGAAGTGCCCTCGCGCCTGCGGGAAACCGGATACGAGGGCGCAGCTTTGGCCGGTGCCGCGGTCATCCACCGGTGCTGGTGGGTTGCCGTCGACGGGACGGGCGCCTTTGCCGCCCTCTACTACTGGATCATCACGTTGGGACTGCTGGCCGCGTACGAGTTCTGGCGCAATCGCGAACGGAACGCGACGTTCGTCCTGGGAGCCTCCGCCGCACTGCTTTCGATGGCCGGGATGGGGACGATCCTTTCCTCGAGCTTGGGCCAGCAGCTGGTGGTCTTGCTGAGCTTCACCGCATTGCTGGTGTTCGGCTTGCTGACCAACCGCAAGATCTTCACCGTGTGGGGAGCGGTCGGAGTTGCCGCGGCCGTGCTGTGGTTCTTGCGCGGATTCACTTTCATCCTGCTGCTGCTGATCGCCGCCGGCCTGATTGTGCTGGCCCTGTGGAAGCTGGGCAAAATGAACAAGGGCTCGCAATTCCAGACGACCCCGGGCCCCGGTTATCCGCCGGCGGGGAATGCCGACCACAGCGGTGCCGGTCCGCACGGTCCACACAAGCAGCCCGGAACCCCGGGGGCGTGGACGGAGCCGGGCCCCTCGGCATCGATTCACAACCCGTACGCGGGCCAGGCCCCCGGCAAGAACCTGCCCGCGGCCGGCCAGGAACCCCAGGGCCCCGGTGAAGGTCCGGGCCCGGTGGCGCCCGAGCAAGGAAATGGCATGCCGTGACGTCGGCCGCGCGGCCGGGCCCCCAGCGATGGAGCACGCTGAGCGCCCGCAAGTGGTGACCGGCGTGCGGCCGGCGGTTAGGCTGGCAGCATGAAGTTCTTGATAGTCGTACTCATCGTGGTGGTTGTCGTCGTGGTGGTCATGCGCGTGCGCAAACAGTTTTCCAGTGAGATCCAGCGGGCGAAGGATATCCGGCGGGCCAACGGCGACGAACAGTAGCCGAGCCGGATCGGGCGCTCCGTGAGGTTGCTCACGCGCGAATCCTCCGATCGGGGCGGACGTGCGGATGCGCGGACCGGAATTCCGGCGATTTTCCCTCCGTTGCGACTTGGTGAAATTCCGGTCCCGACACCTTCGCGTCCCCCGGCCGCCGGCGGGGGGAGAACGAAGATTTGGCGTTTGGGCCCGGAACCTGACACACTAGACAAGTTGTTCGTGAGCATTTCCATGCTTCGTGTCTGCTGATCGGGAAACCGACACCGGGGCACAGGGTTTCAACCGAGATTGTGTCTCACCCGGGATAATGCCCGGGGCTGGGGAGCAATACAACCGAATTTTTGGAAACATTGACAATGTCCCCCACGCATCCATCGGATTCGTATCGCTTTCAAACGCGACACGCCCGAGCGCGGGGGTCGGGCTTCGGCGGATTGAGGAACCCGGATTTATCCGGATTCAGTTCGATGCGAAGCGTGCCGGTCCACTATTGGACCCGTAGGGCACAGTAACTGTACAGAGAGTGCTAATTAGAAAGAGGCATCACGCCATGGCGGGACAAAAAATCCGCATCCGGCTGAAGTCGTATGACCACGAGGTCATTGACGTTTCTGCCCGGAAGATCGTTGAGACGGTGACGCGCGCTGGCGCAACCGTAGTCGGCCCAGTGCCGCTGCCGACGGAAAAGAACGTGTACTGCGTTATCCGTTCGCCCCACAAGTACAAAGACAGCCGTGAGCACTTTGAAATGCGCACGCACAAGCGTCTGATCGACATCATCGATCCGACCCCGAAGGCCGTAGATTCGCTGATGCGTCTTGACCTGCCGGCGGATGTCAACATCGAAATCAAGCTCTAGGGGAGGTGGCGAGAAAACTATGACCGCAACCCGTAATGTCAAGGGACTGTTGGGCACGAAGCTCGGCATGACCCAGGTTTGGGACGAGAACAACAACCTCATCCCGGTAACCGTCGTACAGGCCGACAGCAATGTCGTCACTCAGCTGCGCAACGCCGAGCGTGATGGCTACACCGCGGTTCAGATCGGCTACGGCCAGATCGACCCGCGCAAGGTCACCAAGCCGCTGGCCGGCCACTTCGAGGCAGCAGGGGTCACCCCGCGCCGCCACGTCGTTGAGCTGCGCACTGCCGACGCCGAGTCCTACGCCGCAGGCCAGGAACTCTCCGTCGAAATCTTCGCCGCCGGCCAGAAGGTCGACGTCGTTGGAACTTCCAAGGGTAAGGGCTTCGCCGGCGTTATGAAGCGCCACGGCTTCCACGGTGCTCCGGCATCGCACGGTGCTCACAAGAACCACCGTAAGCCGGGCTCCATCGGCGGCGCATCGACCCCGGGCCGTGTGTTCCAGGGCCAGAAGATGGCCGGTCGCATGGGCGCCGAGCGCGTCACCACGCAGAACCTCACCGTTCACGCTGTGGATGCCGAGAAGAACCTCCTGCTGATCAAGGGTGCCGTTCCCGGCGCCCGCGGCCGCGTCGTTCTCGTGCGCACCGCTGTGAAGGGAGCATAACTAAATGTCTAAGGCACTTAACGTAGAACTCCCTTCGGAGATCTTCGACGTTCAGACCAACGTTCCGCTGCTGCACCAGGTCGTCGTGGCCCAGCTGGCAGCTGCTCGCCAGGGTACGCACAAGACCAAGAACCGCGCCGAGGTTTCCGGTGCCGGTCGCAAGCCGTTCAAGCAGAAGGGCACCGGCCGCGCCCGTCAGGGTTCAATCCGTGCTCCTCACATGACCGGCGGTGGCGTTGTCCACGGTCCGACTCCTCGCGACTACAGCCAGCGCACCCCCAAGAAGATGAAGGCTGCTGCACTGCGCGGCGCCCTGTCTGACCGCGCTCGCAACAACCGCGTTCACGTCATTGAAGCACTGGTTGAAGGCACCACGCCGAACACCAAGGCCGCACTGGCAACCCTGCGCGCTCTGTCCGAGCGCAAGAACCTGCTCGTAGTCATCGAGCGCGCCAACGATGTTGCGGCCCTTTCGGTCCGTAACCTCCCCGAGGTCCACGTCCTGTACGTAGACCAGCTCAACACTTACGATGTGCTGGTTTCCGACGACGTCGTCTTCACCAAGGCCGCTTTCGATGCCCTGGTCCAGAAGGAGGAAGCCAAATGAGCACCTTCTCTAAGGCTCCGCACGATGTGGTCATCGCACCCGTCGTTTCGGAAAAGAGCTACGGTCTGATCGACGAAGGCAAGTACACCTTCTTGGTTGACCCGCGTTCAAACAAGACGGAAATCAAGAACGCCGTGGAAGCCATCTTCTCGGTCAAGGTTGACTCCGTAAACACCCTCAATCGTGCCGGCAAGCGCAAGCGCACCAAGTTCGGATGGGGGACGCGCAAGGCTACCAAGCGTGCGATCGTCTCCCTGAAGGAAGGCTCGATTGACATCTTCGGCGGTCCGCTTTCCTAAGCGGAGACCACTTTAACGAGGAATTAAACTATGGGAATCCGTAAATACAAGCCGACTACCCCGGGCCTTCGCGGCTCGAGCGTAGCCGACTTCGCAGAAATCACGCGATCAACTCCGGAAAAGTCGCTGCTTCGCCCGCTCCACAAGACTGGCGGCCGCAACAACACCGGTAAGATCACCACTCGTCACAAGGGTGGCGGACACAAGCGCCAGTACCGTCTGATCGACTTCCGTCGCCACGACAAGGACGGCGTGCCGGCAAAGGTCGCTCACATCGAGTACGACCCGAACCGCACCGCCCGCATTGCGCTTCTTCACTACATTGATGGAACCAAGCGTTACATCATTGCACCGAACAAGCTCTCCCAGGGTGACACGATCGAAGCCGGCGCAAACGCCGACATCAAGCCCGGCAACAACCTGCCGTTGCGCAACATCCCGGTGGGTACTGTTATCCACGCTGTGGAGTTGCGTCCCGGTGGCGGTGCCAAGATGGCTCGTTCCGCAGGTGCCTCGGTTCAGCTGGTGGCCCGTGAGGGTCGCTTCGCTCAGCTGCGTTTGCCTTCCGGCGAAATCCGCAACGTTGACGTGCGCTGCCGCGCAACCGTCGGCGAGGTCGGAAACGCCGAGCAGTCGAACATCAACTGGGGCAAGGCCGGCCGCATGCGCTGGAAGGGCGTTCGCCCGACCGTCCGTGGTGTCGCCATGAACCCTGTTGACCACCCGCACGGTGGTGGCGAGGGTAAGACGTCCGGTGGACGTCACCCGGTCAACCCGAACGGCAAGCGCGAAGGACGCACTCGTCGTCCGAACAAGGACAGCGACAAGATGATTGTCCGCCGTCGCCGTACCGGCAAGAACAAGCGATAGGAGCCTGGAAACATGCCACGCAGCCTGAAGAAAGGCCCCTTCGTCGATCAGCACCTGTTTGTCAAGGTAGCTGCTGAGAACGAAAAGGGCACCAAGAACGTCATTAAGACGTGGTCCCGCCGTTCGATGATCATCCCCGACATGCTCGGGCACACGATCGCCGTTCATGACGGACGTAAGCACATCCCCGTGTTTGTCACCGAGTCGATGGTCGGGCACAAGCTCGGCGAGTTCAGCCCGACCCGGACGTTCCGCAGCCACGTGAAGGACGACAAGAAGGGCAAGCGCCGCTAACCCGCAAGGGTTTAGCGAGTGCTTAGCACTTCTTCGAGAGACGAGAGAAGGAAAGCAATGGAAGCCAAGGCAATTGCGCGCCATATCCGCGTGACGCCTATGAAGGCCCGGCGCGTCGTCAACCTTGTTCGTGGCAAGCAGACGAACGAAGCACTGGCGATCCTGAAGTTTGCCCCGCAGGCAGCTTCAGAGCCAGTGTTCAAGGTTGTAGCATCGGCAGTGGCTAACGCCCGTGCCGCCGCAGACCGCGAGGGTGTCGCGTTCAACGAAGACGAGCTGTTCATCAGCGAAGCGTTTGTTGACGAGGGTCCGACCATGAAGCGGTTCCAGCCGCGTGCTCAGGGTCGGGCATACCAGATCAAGAAGCGCACGAGCCACATCACTGTGGTCGTCGCAACCCCTAAGAAGGGTGGGGAAGAGTAAATGGGACAGAAGGTTAACCCGCATGGGTTCCGACTCGGTATCACTACCGACCATGTTTCGCACTGGTTCGCCGACAGCACCAAGGTCGGTCAGCGTTACAAGGACTTCGTAAAAGAAGACATCCGTATCCGCGAACTGATGACCGTTGGCATGGAGCGCGCCGGCATCGCCCGCGTGGAGATCGAGCGTACCCGTGACCGTGTTCGTGTGGATATCCACACCGCACGTCCCGGCATCGTTATCGGTCGCCGCGGCGCCGAAGCCGATCGCATCCGTGGCGAGCTCGAAAAGCTCACCGCAAAGCAGGTTCAGCTGAACATCCTCGAGGTCAAGAACCCCGAGATCGAAGCTCAGCTTGTTGCCCAGGGCATTGCCGAGCAGCTTGCTTCGCGTGTGGCTTTCCGCCGCGCGATGAAGAAGGCCATGCAGTCGGCAATGCGCGCAGGTGCCAAGGGCATCCGCGTGCAGTGCTCCGGTCGTCTTGGCGGTGCAGAAATGTCCCGCAAGGAGTTCTACCGCGAAGGTCGTGTGCCGCTGCACACCCTGCGTGCGAACATCGACTACGGCAAGTTCGAAGCCAAGACCACCTTCGGCCGCATCGGCGTGAAGGTCTGGATCTACAAGGGCGACGTAACTTCGAAGGAACTGGCAGCCCAGGCTGCTGCAGCTCCGGCCCGCGGCCGCGGCGATCGTCCGGGTGGACGTCCGGGTGGACGTCCCGAAGGTGGCGAGCGTCGTCGTCGCCCCGAGCGCAACGCCGCTCCAGGTGCAGAAGCAGCTCCGGCTGTTGAGGCTCCTGCAGCAGCAGTTGCAGAAGGAGGACAGGCTTAAATGCTTATCCCACGCCGAGTAAAGTACCGCAAGCAGCACCACCCCAATCGGAGTGGCGCAGCTTCGGGCGGTACCACGGTAGCCTTCGGTGAGTACGGTATCCAGGCCCTTACACCGGCCTACGTTACCAACCGCCAGATCGAGGCAGCTCGTATCGCAATGACCCGCCACATCAAGCGTGGCGGTAAGGTCTGGATCAACATTTATCCGGACCGTCCGCTGACGAAGAAGCCTGCCGAAACCCGCATGGGTTCCGGTAAGGGTTCGCCGGAATGGTGGGTCGCAAACGTAAAGCCGGGACGGGTTCTCTTTGAACTCTCCGGTGTCAGTGATGAGGTAGCACGCGAGGCCCTGCGCCTTGCAATCCACAAGCTGCCGTTGAAGGCACGCATTGTGCGTCGCGAAGGTGGTGAATAGGAATGGCAATCGGATCCAAGGATCTAGCAACCGAAGCACTGGACGGCTTTGATAACGCCCGTCTGGTCGAGGAGCTTAAGAAGGCCAAGGAGGAGTTGTTCAACCTCCGTTTCCAGTCGGCTACCGGCCAGCTCGAATCGCATGGCAACCTGAAGACTGTCAAGCGCGATATCGCTCGCATCTACACGGTGCTGCGCGAACGCGAGCTGGGCATTCGTCCGGACGTTGTTGTCCCAGTAGAGGAAGCCACGAAGGCCAAGAAGTCTTCGAAGAAGGCCGAAGCTGCTGAAGCAACTGAGGAAGCCAAGTAATGAGCGAGAAGGAGAACGTCGTGGATGCAGCTTCAGAGCGCAACGACCGCAAGACCCTCCGCGGGTACGTGGTTTCCGACAAGATGCAGAAGACCATCGTCGTTGACGTTGAGGACCGTGTGAAGCACGCCCTTTACGGCAAGGTCATGCGTCGCAACAAGAACGTCAAGGCTCACGACGAAGAGAACAGCGCCGGCATCGGCGACCTCGTTCTCATCGCCGAGACCCGCCCGCTGTCTGCCGACAAGCGCTGGCGCCTCGTGGAAATCCTCGAAAAGGCCAAGTAAGCCCTTTCGCTGGTTTTCACTCTGACGTGAACCAAGCTCAACACCCCGGGACCGCTGGATTATCCAGCCGGTACCGGGGTGTTTTGCGTTTCCGCCCATGTCACGTAGGTAGCATGGGTGGCCGGGGGAGACCCGGCGCTGTCGCCGCAGGAATGTTGACTCATGAATGGGGGACCACCAATGGCAAGGGACTGGACGGCAGAGTCGTCGGATCTGCGTGCGCCGCTGTCGCGGCGCCTGCTGGCGGTGTCGGTTCCCGGGGCGTTCCTGGCCGTGTTGCCTCACCTGTCGATCGGCTCCTCCGCGATCCTGGCGGTGCTCCAGGCGCTGCTGCCGTTGCTGTTTCTCGCGGCGCTGGGCATGTGCGCGGTGCTGGCGTGCCGTCGCTCCTTCATCCCGGCCGTGGTGCTACTGGTCCTTGCCGCTGCCTCAGTGGTTCCGGTTCTCGCGCCGAGCGCCGGAACGACGTGCAGCCCAGGGGCGCCGCTGACGGTGGTGTCGCTCAATGCCGGGCGCGGCCACGCCGATGCGTCGTCCCTCGCGGCGGTGATCGGCGAATCGGACCCGGCCATCCTCGTGCTTGTCGAAACCAGCGAGCCGCTGCTCAAGGCGCTGGCGGCCGAATCCCTGGACTGGGCCTACACCCACCGGACCGGCGAGGTGTTCACCGGCGGCAGCGTTGACACCGTGTTCCTCTCCAGGTATCCGCTGCGCGAAGAAGCGCCGGCGGTGCTGCAGTCGCAGGGCGCACTCTTCGATGCGCCCGTGGCCGTCATCGAGCATCCGGAGGCGGGGCGAATTCGGGTGGCGGGGATCCACCCGGCGCCGCCGACCTACGCACCCTCATCCTGGGCTAGCTCGCTGTACCGCCTCGCGGCCTGGAAAGAGGAACACGCGGGCATGCCGCTGGTGCTGGCTGGGGACTTCAACGCCACGACCGCACACCCCCATTTCCGCACGCTTGCCGCGGGCCTCGCCGAGGCTTCCCCGGCCTGGGGGCCGTGGGCGGCAGGCACCTGGCCCGCCGACTCGGCCATTCCGGCATTCGCGGCCATCGACCACGTCCTGGTGCGTGGGCTCGCGGTGCGCGACGCCGAACGCTTTTCGGTACCTGGCACCGACCACCACGGCATCGTCGCGCAGCTGTCATCCTGCCGCTGACGGCTGGCGCCGACCGGTGCCGGATCCAGGGGTTCGTGTGAGCAACGACCCCCGGTTTCCCCCTAGCACATGGTTTCGGGATCGCGCATCCTTGCGGTAGACTTTATTTTCTGTGCGCGTTATGTATGGGGACTATCCACCTCCTGCCTGACGCATAGTGCGGCCGGAGGGTTTTTTACGGGCCCGAAAGTCGTGCGGCATAGCTCTGAGCCTAAGCCTCGGCCCTGCTTCCCCAGCATCATGTTGTTGCGCACTCGTGCGTTGCGAACAGCGGTGTATGGAGGTGGGGGTAAGCAGAAGCTGAGATGGACCATATCCGTTCCGCAAGGCTCCCTAGGAGAACCAGCGAGACGACAGGAGTAAAAAGTGATTCAGCAGGAATCGCGACTGAAGGTTGCCGACAACACCGGTGCTAAGGAAATCCTTACCATTCGTGTTCTCGGTGGCTCTGGCCGTCGCTATGCAGGCATTGGCGACGTAATCGTCGCCACCGTCAAGGATGCAATCCCGGGCGGAAACGTAAAGAAGGGTGACGTCGTCAAGGCTGTCATCGTTCGCACCAAGAAGGAACGTCGCCGCGTCGACGGTTCCTACATCAAGTTCGACGAGAACGCAGCTGTCATCCTCAAGGCTGACGGTGAGCCCCGCGGTACCCGTATTTTCGGTCCGGTGGGTCGTGAACTTCGCGACAAGAAGTTCATGAAGATCGTTTCCCTGGCTCCGGAGGTACTGTAACCATGGGTGCAAAGATTAAGAAGGGTGACCTCGTTCAGGTCATCGCCGGTTCCGACCGCAACAAGCAGGGCAAGGTGCTGAAGGTATTCCCGGCAGCACAGCGCGTTCTTGTTGAGGGTGTCAACCGCGTCACCAAGCACACCAAGGCCGGCCAGACCGAGCGTGGCACGCAGACCGGTGGCATTGAGGTCGTTGAGGCCCCCATGCACATCTCGAATGTCGCAATCGTTGACCCGGAAACCAAGAAGCCGACCCGCGTTGGCTTCCGCGAGGAAACCGTGGAGAAGAACGGCGTGTCCAAGACCGTCCGTGTTCGCTTCGCCAAGTCTTCCGGAAAGGCACTGTAATGACTGAAGCAGCTGTGAACATCCAGCCTCGCCTGAAGGCCAAGTACAACGCCGAAATCCGCGAAACTCTGAAGAGCGAATTCAACTACGCCAACCCGATGCAGGTTCCGGGTCTGGTCAAGGTTGTTGTGAACATGGGTGTCGGCGAAGCCGCCAAGGACTCCAAGCTCATCGAAGGCGCAGTTCGCGACCTCACCGCCATCACCGGCCAGAAGCCGTTGGTTACCAAGGCACGCAAGTCGATCGCACAGTTCAAGCTGCGCGAAGGCATGCCGATTGGTACCCACGCCACCCTGCGCGGAGATCGCATGTGGGAATTCGTGGACCGTTTGGTTACGCTGGCCCTGCCGCGTATCCGTGACTTCCGTGGCCTGAGCCCGAAGCAGTTCGACGGCAACGGCAACTACACCTTCGGTCTCACGGAACAGTCCATGTTCCACGAAATCGATGTTGATTCCATCGACCGCGTTCGCGGCATGGACATCACCGTAGTGACCACCGCGAAGACCGACGACGAAGGCCGCGCCTTGCTCAAGGCCCTGGGCTTCCCGTTCAAGACCGCCAACTAGATCAACTACGTTGCAGGTCCGCGCTTGCGCGGAAACCGTAGCGAGGAAGGGCAGAAGCCCAAATGACAATGACAGATCCTGTCGCAGATATGCTGACGCGTCTGCGCAACGCCAACTCGGCTTACCACGACACGGTTTCCATGCCGTCGTCCAAGCTGAAGGTGCGCGTTGCCCAGATCTTGAAGGAACAGGGCTACATCGCCTCGTTCGTTGAGGAAGCAGCAGAGGTTGGCAAGAAGCTGACCATCACCCTGAAGTTCGGCCCGAGCCGCGAGCGTTCAATCGCTGGCGTCCGCCGTATTTCGAAGCCGGGCCTGCGTGTATACGCAAAGTCCACCAACTTGCCGCACGTCCTTGGTGGCCTCGGCATTGCAATCCTGTCCACGTCCTCCGGTCTGCTTACCGACCGCCAGGCAGCCAAGAAGGGTGTAGGTGGGGAAGTCCTCGCCTACGTCTGGTAACGGGAAAGGGAGAAAGAAACCATGTCACGTATTGGACGTCTTCCGATCACTGTTCCTGCCGGCGTCGAGCTCAAGATTGATGGCGACGTTGTCTCCGTCAAGGGCGCCAAGGGCGAACTGACCCACACCGTAGCAAGCCCGATCGCAGTTGTTCTCGAAGAGAACACTGTGACCGTGTCGCGCCCGAACGACGAGCGCGATTCGCGTTCGCTGCACGGCCTGACCCGCACCCTGATCGAGAACATGATCATCGGTGTCACCGCTGGCTACGAAAAGAAGCTCGAAATCCACGGTACCGGTTACCGCGTTGTGGCAAAGGGCTCGAACCTCGAGTTCGCCCTGGGCTTCTCGCACCCGGTTGTTGTCGAAGCTCCCGAGGGCATTGCCTTCGCGCTCGACGGCAACACCAAGATCACCGTCTCGGGTATCAACAAGCAGCAGGTTGGCGAAGTTTCCGCCAACATCCGCAAGCTCCGCAAGCCTGACCCGTACAAGGGCAAGGGCGTTCGGTACGCTGGCGAAATCATCCGCCGCAAGGTCGGAAAGGCTGGTAAGTAACCATGGCTCTGGGAATCAAGGGTAAGAGCAAGGCAGCCGCACGCGGCCGCCGCCACTTGCGTGTTCGTAAGCGCATCACCGGCACCGAGGTGCGTCCGCGCCTGGTCGTCAACCGCTCGGCACGCCACATCTTCGTCCAGATCGTAGACGACAGCAAGGGCATCACCGTTGCTTACGCGTCGACGATGGAAGCCGACTTGCGCGCATTCGACGGCGACAAGACCGCCAAGGCCAAGCGCATTGGTGAGCTCGTCGCCGAGCGTGCCAAGGCTGCAGGCATCGAATCCGTGGTCTTCGACCGCGGCGGCAACAAGTACCACGGTCGCGTGGCTGCTGTTGCTGACGGTGCACGCGAAGGTGGGCTGGCACTGTGAGCGAAGCAACTAACAAGAAGGAAACTCAGGTGTCTGAAGCTACTGAGGCAGCCTCGACTGCTACTGCTCCCGCCACGGAAAAGGCCGGCGCCGCTCGCGGCGAAGGTCGTGGACGTGGCGGCGAAGGCCGTGGCCGTGGCGAGGGTCGTGGCCGTGGCCGCGATTCGAAGGACAGCCGCAACGAAGACAAGGACAAGTTCCTTGAGCGCGTTGTAGCTATCAACCGCGTATCCAAGGTCGTCAAGGGTGGTCGTCGCTTCAGCTTCACCGCACTTGTCGTCGTGGGTGACGGCAACGGTCTCGTTGGCGTCGGCTACGGCAAGGCCAAGGAAGTTCCGGCAGCAATCGCCAAGGGCGTTGAAGAAGCCAAGAAGTCCTTCTTCCGCGTTCCCCGCGTCGGCACCACCATCCCGCACCTGGTGCAGGGTGAAGCCGCTGCAGGCGTCGTTCTCCTCCGTCCGGCCGCCCCGGGTACCGGCGTTATCGCCGGTGGTCCGGTCCGCGCCGTACTGGAATGCGCTGGCATCCACGATGTTCTGTCGAAGTCCATGGGCTCGAGCAACCAGATCAACATTGTCCACGGCACCGTTGCAGCACTGAAGGCCCTTGAAGAGCCTGCAGCCGTTGCCGCCCGCCGTGGCCTGCCGTTGGACGAAGTTGTTTCGGCTCAGATGCTGCGCAACATCCAGAACCAGAAGGCAGGTGCGTAAGTAGTGGCAAAGAACATTGCTCCTAGCGACGCAAATCTGGCAATCACCCAGATCAGGTCCATCATTGGTGTAAAGCAGAACCAGCGCGATACCCTTCGCTCGCTTGGCTTGAAGCGCATCGGACACACCGTGTTCCGTTCCGCCGATGCAGTGACCGTTGGCATGATCAACACGGTTCCGCACCTCGTAAAGGTTGAGGAGGCGAAGTAATCATGGCTGAAAAAGAAAACGCATTGAAGGTACACCACCTGCGTCCGGCCGAAGGTTCCAAGAAGGCCAAGACCCGTGTGGGTCGTGGTGAAGGTTCCAAGGGTAAGACCGCTGGTCGCGGTATGAAGGGCACCAAGGCGCGCTACCAGGTCAAGGCCGGCTTCGCCGGTGGCCAGTTGCCGCTGCACATGCGCCTTCCGAAGCTTCGCGGCTTCAAGAACCCGTTCCGCGTCGAGTACCAGGTTGTCAACCTGGACAAGATCTCGGAACTGTTCCCCGAAGGTGGCGAAGTCACCGTTGAGGCACTGATCGCGAAGGGCGCCGTTCGCAAGAACGAGCCCGTCAAGGTCCTTGGCTCGGGCGAACTGACCGTCAAGGTCGACGTAAAGGTCAACGCCTTCTCGTCCTCCGCAGCGGAAAAGATCGTCGCAGCCGGCGGCTCAGCAGTAGAGCTCTAAGCTACGTGGTCTCTTGATCACACAGTGAAAAGGGGTGGAACCGGGAATCCGCAATGCGGATTCCCGGGGCCGCCCCTTTTTTCATACCTCTTCACTACCCTGGGCGAATCGGCACGTATGGACTTCCAAAGCGCGACCCCAGGGTGCCTCCCCGCTGAATATATCGATCAGCCGGGGATTGATTACAGTCTTTGCCGCGGCGCATTTGGCGAGTAACGCTCGCCACCCGCTAGAATCGATAGGTCAACCCCCGGGTATGCCGGGCCACCATCACTCAGGAGGACGCTTGTTCGCCGCCATTGCCCGGGTATTCCGGACGCCTGATCTGCGACGCAAGTTGTTGTTCACGCTCGCCATCATCGCGATCTACCGCGTGGGTGTCTATATCCCTGCGCCCGGTGTGGACTACTCGAATGTCCAGCAGTGCCTCGCCATGGGCAACACCACCGGTGGGCTGTACCAGTTCGTGAACCTGTTCAGTGGCGGTGCGCTGCTGCAGGTCTCGATCTTCGCCATGGGCATCATGCCGTACATCACGGCCTCGATCATCATCCAGCTGCTGCGTGTGGTGATCCCTCGCTTCGAGGAGCTGCACAAGGAAGGCCAGTCCGGACAGGCGATCCTGACCCAGTACACGCGTTACCTGACCATTGCGCTGGGCCTGCTGCAGGCCACAACGCTGGTCTCGCTGGCACGCAGCGGGACGCTCTTCCCCGCATGTACGCTCCCCATCGTCCCGGACGACAGCCTCTGGGTCATCGTGCTGATGATCTTCACCCTGACCGCCGGTACCGGCCTGATCATGTGGATGGGCGAATTGGCCACCGAGCGCGGCGTCGGCAACGGCATGTCGTTGCTGATCTTCGTCTCCATCGCCTCGGGCTTCCCCTCGGCCATGAGCGCCATCGCCACCTCGCAGGGCTGGGGCGTCTTCATCGGCGTCATCCTCATCGGCCTCGCCGTGATTGCCCTGGTCGTGTTCGTTGAACAGTCCCAGCGCCGCATCCCGGTCCAGTACGCCAAGCGGATGATCGGACGCCGGACCGTGGGCGGCACCTCCACCTACATCCCGATCAAGGTCAACATGGCCGGGGTGATCCCGGTGATCTTCGCGTCCTCCATGCTGGCGCTGCCGACCATGCTGGTCACGTTCAACACGCGCGCCGACGGCACGTTGCCGGACTGGGCCCTGTGGGTGCAGACGAACTTCTCCGGCTCGTCGCCGCTCTACATGGTCGCCTACACATTGCTGACCATCGGATTCACCTACTTCTACGTCGCCATCACGTTCAACCCGACCGAGGTTGCCGACAACATGAAACAGTACGGCGGATTCATCCCGGGCATCCGCGCCGGACGCCCCACGGCCGAGTACCTCGAGTACGTGCTCAGCCGCATCACCTTCCCCGGTGCCGTTTACCTGGCATTCGTGGCCCTGATCCCGTTGATCGCCTTCGTGCTGATCAACGCCGATCAGAACTTCCCATTTGGCGGCACCTCGATCCTCATCATGGTTGGTGTGGGTCTTGAAACCGTCAAGCAAATCAACGCACAAATGCAGCAGCGACACTACGAAGGACTTCTGCGATGACAAGACTGTTGATCATTGGACCCCCCGGTGCAGGCAAGGGCACCCAGGCGGACCGCATTTCCGAGCGCCTCAACGTTGTGGCCATCTCCACCGGTGACATCTTCCGCGCCAACGTCAAGGGCGGCACCCCGCTGGGCGTCGAGGCCAAGAAGTACATCGACGCCGGCAACTTCGTTCCCGACTCGGTCACCAACTCGATGGTCCGCGACCGCCTGGCCGCCGACGACGTCAAGGACGGCTTCCTGCTGGACGGCTACCCGCGCACCAGCGCCCAGGTCGACGAGCTGGATTCGATCCTGGCCGACGCCGGGGTGGAACTCGACGCCGTGCTGCAGCTGACCGCGGACGACGACGAACTCGTCGCCCGCCTGCTCAAGCGCGCGGAGATCGAAGGCCGTGCCGATGACAACGAAGAAGTAATCCGCCACCGCCTGGGCCTGTACCACGAGGAAACCGCCGTCGTGGTCAACCGCTACCATGAGCGCGGCATCGTGCGCCTGGTCGACGGCATCGGCGAGATCGACGAAGTCACCAACCGCGTCATGGACGCGCTGGGACAGAACGTCTAAGTAGCTTGCACACGCACAAACCGCGGGGATCGGCACACCAGGTGCCTGCATCCCCGCGGTTTTTGCGCTAACGACGCACAGAAATTCCTTGAAGGGGGAACCACACCATGGCTTTCAGCCAACCAAAAATCGAGTACAAGACCAACGGGCAGATCCTCAAGATGCGTGAGGCCGGGCTGGTGCTGGCCGAGGCGTTGGACGAGGCAGTGGCGGCCGCACAGATCGGCGTGACCACCGCGCACGTCGACGAGGTCTTTGCCTCGGTGCTCGAACGCCATGGCGCAAAGTCCAACTTCAAGGGATACCACGGCTTCCCCGCCACCATCTGCGCCTCGGTCAACGACGAGGTCGTCCACGGCTTCCCCAGCGAGTACGTGCTCAAGGACGGGGACGTGCTGAAGATCGACGGCGGGGCCATCGTCGACGGCTGGCACGCCGACTCGGCGCGCACCGTCATCCTGGGCAACGCCGACCCCGAGGACCAGCGCCTGTCCGACATCACGCAGGAAGCCATGTGGCGGGGGATCGCGGCCCTGGCCGGGGCCCGCTTCGTGGGCCAGATCGGCGACGCCATTGACGACTTCGTCTCTTCGGTGCCGGGCAAGCCGCTGGGCATCCTGGAAGACTACGTGGGCCACGGCATCGGTTCGGAAATGCACCAGGCCCCGGACGTGCTCAACTACCGCACCGGGCACCGCGGCGCCCGGGTGAAGCCCGGCATGTGCCTGGCCATCGAACCCATGCTGGTGCGCGGGGGCCTCGAGACCAAGGTGCTGGAGGACGACTGGACCGTTGTCACCGTCGACGGCGCGCGCGCCTCGCAATGGGAGCACTCGGTTGCCGTGCACATGGGCGGCATCTGGGTGCTCACGGCCCACGACGGGGGAGCGGCAGGCCTCGCCCCCTTCGGCGTGACCCCGTCGCCGATCGCTTCCTAGCATTCGGAACACCGCCCGGGCACAGGAAAGTGAAGCGGAAGTGTGGCCGATCTAACAAATCGGCTTCGCTAAACGATTTCCTTTTAAGCCCTCCACCGCGTAGGCTTGACTGTTGGTTGTCTGTTCCTTGGTGCCCAAAAGCTCACGCTTAGGGTGCCTCTGTTCTTGACGGCCGAGACCATAAACCTGTCGGTGGCAAATGCCGCCGGCAACAAAAGTTAGCGGAGGATATGGCCAAGAAAGAGGGTGTCATCGAGGTAGAAGGCACCGTGTCAGAGGCACTGCCCAACGCGATGTTCCGTGTTGAGCTGCCCAACGGGCACGTTGTACTTGCAACTATCTCGGGAAAGATGCGTCAGCACTACATTCGAATCCTCCCTGAGGATCGCGTAGTGGTGGAACTCAGTCCGTATGACCTCAACCGCGGACGTATCGTTTACCGCTACAAGTAAAGATTTTTGTTCTTCCTTCCCTTGGGACGGGCGACAAAGGTATTTACGCTCCACTTGAAACCGCAACCGCAAAAGGACAAAGCCTTGAAGGTTAACCCTAGCGTGAAGCCGATCTGCGATAAGTGCAAGGTGATCCGTCGTAATGGCGTGGTCATGGTGATCTGCGAAAACCCACGCCACAAGCAGCGTCAGGGCTAATTTCCCTCACGGGAAATCCTGCGCGTAGTAAAAGTAATTGGCAGCACAGCATCCACCGCGCGATGCATACCCACGGTACGGAGGCCGTGGACCGGGAACCCCCGGGAATGTGCTGCTTTAGACCTCCGCACATCGAAAGGTAGACAGCATATGGCTCGTCTAGCTGGCGTAGACATCCCGCGCGAAAAGCGCGTGATCATTGCGCTCACCTACATTTACGGCGTGGGCAAGACCCGTGCAGAACAGACCATCGCCGAGACCGGGATCAACCCGGACACTCGCGTGAAGGATCTGACCGACGCTGAGCTGGTTCAGCTGCGTGACTTCATTGAAGGCAGCTTCAAGGTTGAGGGTGACCTCCGCCGTGAAGTGGCAGCTGACATTCGCCGCAAGGTTGAGATCGGCTCCTACGAAGGCATCCGCCACCGCAAGGGCCTGCCGGTCCGCGGTCAGCGCACCAAGACCAACGCTCGTACCCGCAAGGGCCCGAAGCGCACCGTCGCCGGTAAGAAGAAGACCCGCTAAATCTAGCGGTCGTCACTAAGCCAATTTTCTCGTAGGAGTAAGCATGCCCCCCAAGACTCGTGGAGCGGTCCGCAAGCCGCGTCGCAAGGACAAAAAGAATATCGCGCTCGGACAGGCGCACATCAAGAGCACCTTTAACAACACCATTGTTTCCATCACGGATCCCAACGGTGCTGTAATCTCGTGGGCCTCGGCCGGCGAGGTTGGCTTCAAGGGCTCGCGTAAGTCGACTCCGTACGCTGCACAGATGGCCGCCGAGGCCGCTGCAAAGCGCGCACAGGAGCACGGCCTTCGCAAGGTTGACGTTTTCGTCAAGGGCCCGGGCTCGGGACGCGAAACCGCGATCCGCTCGCTGCAGGCTGCTGGCCTTGAGGTCGGGTCCATCCAGGACGTTTCCCCAAGCGCACACAACGGCTGCCGCCCGCCAAAGCGTCGCCGCGTCTAATAATGACTGTCTGGCTTTGATGCCGCCGCGTCTTTCTTCCGCAAGGGAGTTGGGCGCGGCGGCATGATCGCCACGGCTAGCCAGACCGAACCAGACGAACGCCGACGAGGCATACGTCGTTTCCACCCCCTGTGTTGCGTCATATAGCGGACGCTCGCTGAAAGGAAATGTAAGTGCTCATTGCACAGCGCCCTACCCTGACCGAAGAAGTCGTAGCGGAGAACCGCTCCCGTTTCGTAATTGAACCGTTGGAGCCTGGCTTCGGCTACACCCTGGGCAACTCGCTTCGCCGTACCCTTCTTTCCTCCATTCCTGGTGCAGCTGTCACCAGTGTGCGGATCGACGGCGTACTGCACGAGTTCACCACCGTAGCCGGTGTTAAGGAAGACGTCACCGAACTGATTCTGAACATCAAGAATCTTTCTGTGTCCTCCGAACATGACGAGCCGGTCGTCGCCTACCTGCGCAAGCAGGGCCCTGGCGTCGTCACCGCGGCCGACATCACCCCGCCGGCCGGCGTGGAATTCCACAACCCGGACCTGCACATCGCGACGTTGAACGCGAAGGGCAAGTTCGACATGGAACTGACCATCGAACGTGGCCGCGGCTATGTTTCTGCAGCGCAGAACAAGAACGTGGACGCCGAGATCGGTCGCATCCCTGTGGATTCGATTTACTCGCCGGTACTCAAGGTGACCTTCCGCGTGGAAGCCACCCGTGTCGAGCAGCGCACCGACTTTGACAAGCTCATCGTCGATGTCGAGACCAAGGATTCGATGGCCCCGCGCGATGCAGTTGCATCTGCCGGCACCACCCTGGTTGAACTGTTCGGACTGGCTCGCGAGCTGAACACCGCCGCTGAAGGCATCGAGATCGGCCCGTCCCCGACGGACGCCGCCCTCGCAGCCGACATGGCGTTGCCGATCGAAGACCTCGAATTGACCGTTCGTTCGTACAACTGCCTCAAGCGTGAGGGCATCCACTCCGTGGGTGAACTCGTTGCACGCTCCGAGGCCGACCTGATGGACATCCGCAACTTCGGTGCGAAGTCCATCGACGAGGTCAAGGCGAAGCTGATCGATCTGGGTCTGGCCCTGAAGGATTCCCCTCCGGGCTTCGATCTTGCAGCACGTGCCGCCGCCATTGGCGACGATGACGTCTACGGTGACGAAGAAGTCTAAGACTTCTTGGCCCACCAGCTATAGAACTTAAACCTTTGCGCCCGGGAACCTTCCGGGGCTCCGGGCGCAAAGGCCACCATAATAGGAGAACACTATGCCTACCCCTCCCAAGGGTCCGCGTCTCGGCGGCAGCGCAGCTCACGAGCGTTTGATGCTCGCGAACCTGTCCGCGCAGCTGTTCGAGAACAAGTCCATCACCACCACGCTGACCAAGGCCAAGCGCCTTCGTCCGCACGCAGAGCGCCTGATCACCTTCGCCAAGCGCGGAGACCTGGCCTCGCGTCGCCGCGTACAGGCAGTCATTGCCTCGCGCAGCCGCACCAACAAGTCGATCGTTCACGAGCTGTTCGAGAACATCGCACCGCTCATGGCCGAGCGCCCGGGTGGCTACACCCGCATCACCAAGATCGGCAACCGCAAGGGCGACAACGCTCCGATGGCTGTCATCGAATTGGTCATGGAGCCGGTTTCCCCGAAGCAGGCCGTTGTGAAGGAAGCCGAAAAGGCTGCCGCAGTGGCTGCTCCGGTTGAAGAGGTCGTCGAGACCGAAGCAACCGAAGCTGCAGAGGTTGTAGAGACCGAAGCAGCTGAGGAGAACAAGGCCTAGTCCTTGTTTCCTCGGCAATAGCTGAATCGTTTGGCCCGGGGGCATTTTGCCCCGGGCCCCCCGTTTAATTACCCAACCCCCCCCCCCGGGTGGCCCCCCCCAACCCGGCGGCCCCCCCCGGCGGGGGGGGGGCCG